>CAIVJV010000262.1 GCA_903906325.1 uncultured Gemmatimonadota bacterium | reverse complement strand
CGGTCTCCTCGCCGCAGATGTAGGCGCCGGCGCCCTTGTGCACCCAGATGTCGATCCGCTTCCCCGACCCCATCGCGTTCGGGCCAATCACGCCAGCGGCGCGCGCCTCGGCGAGGGCGGCCTCCATCACGCGGATCGGCTCGGTGAACTCCCCGCGGATGTAGATGTAAGCCGTCTCGGCCCCGATGGCGTACGCCCCGATCGCGACGCCCTCGATGAGCGCGTGCGGAGTCCACCGCATAATCTCCCGGTCCTTGAACGTCCCGGGTTCAGACTCGTCGGCGTTGCAGCAGAGATAGTGCGGCTTGCCGTCATCGAGCTTCATGAACGACCACTTCAGCCCGGTCGGGAAGCCGGCCCCACCCCGGCCGCGGAGCCCCGACGCCTTCACGACGTCCTGGATCGCCGTCGGGGTCATATGCAGGGCCTGCGCGAGCGCCTTGTAGCCGCCGCGCGCCTTCCACCCCTCGAGGGTCTTCGCCGCGGGATCGCCAAAGTGCTTGGAGAGCACCGGCGTCTCGCGCGGATGGGATTGATGCGGATAGCCCATGGATCAGTCCTTGAGCCCGGCGAGGATCGCCGGGACCTTTTCGGGGGTCACGTTCTCCACATAGTCCTCATTGATCTGCACCGGGGTCGCGAACCCACACGCCCCGAGACACTCGACCTCGATCACCGTGTACTTGCCGTCAGGCGAGGTGAGCCCGAGCTCCTTGCACCCCGTGTGCTCCAAGAAGGCCTCGACGACCTTGTCCGCACCCGCGCAGAGGCAGGGCGACGTGGTGCACACTTGGATGAAGTGCTGTCCGACCGGGTGCTGGTGGTACATGGTGTAGAAGGTCACGACCCCCTTCACATAGGCCGCCGTGCATCCGAGCTGCTCGGCGATCTCCAGCATCGCCGCCTCGCTGATCCACCCGCGATCCTGCTGCACCATCCAGAGCGCGGGGAGGAGGGCCGCGCGCTTCTCCGGATACCGACGGATGAGCGCCGCGAGCTCGGCGGCCCGTGCCGAGCCCGGGGTGAAGACCGGGACGTAGGGCGTGTCGTGATGCGCCGCGTGGCCTGCGCCCTGCGCCGGCGCCGAGGGACCGTGACTCATCGGTCGATCTCTCCCATGACGATGTCGATGGATGCGTTGATCGCGATCACGTCGGAGAGGAGATGCCCCTCCACCATCCGGGGGATGGCCGACAGGTTGACGTAGCTCGGGGGCCGGATGCGCCACCGCACCGGCTTGGACGTGCCATCGGAGACGAAGTAGTAGCCCTTCTCCCCCTTGGGGCTCTCGACCGGCACATAGGCCTCTCCGATCGGGGGTCGCGGCCCCTCCATCACGAGTTTGAAGTGATGGATCATCGACTCCATCTCGCTCGTCGCCTTGTGCTTGGGCGGGAGGATCACGCGGGGGTCATCGACGTTGACCGGTCCCTCAGGCAGTCGGGCGAGCGCCTGCTCGAGGATCCGCACCGACTGCCGGAGCTCCTCGAATCGGACCAGGAAGCGATCGTACACGTCGCCGTTGGTGCCGACCGGGACATCGAAGTCGTAGGTCTCGTAGTCGAGGTACGGGACATCCTTGCGCACATCGTAGGCGACGCCCGAGGCGCGGAGCATCGGGCCCGAGAGCCCGTAGTTGATCGCCTCCTCCGGCGTCATGACCCCGATCCCGACGGTACGGCCCACCCAGATCGCATTCTTGGTGAGCATGCGATCGACCTCGTCCAGCGTCTTCGGGAACTGGCCGAGGAAGGCGCGCAGCCCATCGGTCCACCCCGCCGGCACATCGGCGATCATCCCGCCCACGCGCGAGCCGCTCGTGGTCAGACGCGCCCCGGTCCACCCCTCGAGGAGCTTGTAGACGTTCTCCCGCTCCTGGAAGCACCAGAGGAAGGGCGTGAAGGCGCCGATGTCGATGCAGGTCGTGCCAAGCCAGACCAGGTGCGAGATGATGCGTGAGAGCTCCATCG
>CAIVJV010000261.1 GCA_903906325.1 uncultured Gemmatimonadota bacterium | reverse complement strand
CGACGCAAGGTGGGGATGGTGTTCCAGGACTTCCGCCTCCTCCCCAACCGCTCGGTCGCCGAGAACATCGCCTTCGCGCTCGAGGTGACCGGGGCCCCCCGTTCGCGGATCGATCCCAAGGTGCGACGGGTCTTGGAGCAGGTGGACCTGCGCGCGAAGGCCGCGGCCCGTCCCCATGAGCTCTCCGGGGGTGAGCAGCAGCGGGTCGCGATCGCCCGGGCGCTCGTGAACGACCCGATCCTCCTCCTCGCCGACGAACCCACGGGCAACCTGGACGAGCGCTCGGCCCGGAGCATCCTCGATCTCCTGCGCGAGATCCACCGCGCGGGGACCGCCGTCCTGATGGCGACGCACGATCTCGATCTCGTGCGCGCCACCCCCTTCCGCACCCTCGAACTCCACCAGGGACGCCTCGTCTTCGATTCCGGATCGCCGACGACCGATGCGACCGTCGCCGCCCCGGCGCCCTCCCCTGCGAACGCCCCCTCATGAGACTCGCCCTTCGCGAAGCCCTGCGCGCCTTCCGGCGCGCGCCGATGCTCAGCGCGCTCAGCATCACGACCATCGCCTTCTCGCTCTTCGCCTTCGACCTCTTCGGGCTGGTGGCGCTCAACCTCCGCTCCGCGCTTCGGCAGGTGGAATCGCGGGTGGAGATCCGCGCCTTCGTGGCGGAGGGGACGCGCGCCGAGGCGGCGAGCGCCGCGGTGGGCGACATCCAGCGCTTCCCCGAGGTCGACCGTGTCACGCTGGTGACCGAGGCCGAGGCGCTGGAGCGCGCGCGGCGCGAGCTCGGGGAGTTCGAGGACGTCTTCGACGCGGGGATCCTCCCTGCCTCGATCGAGGTGCGGCTCTCGGACGGGTATCGGGACCCCGCCCAGGTCCGCGTGGTCGCCGAGCGCCTCGCCCGGTACGACTTCATCGACGATATCCGGTACGGCGAGGAGTGGGTCGAGAAGCTCTATCGGCTCCGCACCATCGCGACCGTGGTCGGTCTCGCGCTCGGCTCGACCTTCGCGCTGGTCTCGATCATCATCATCGGGTCGACGATCCGCATGGCGGTCCTCGCGCGCGCCCGCGAGATCCAGGTGATGCGGCTGGTGGGCGCGACGCGGGGCTTCATCCGCGCCCCGTTCCTCCTCGAGGGCCTGCTCAAGGGATTCTTCGGCGGGGTCATCGCGCTCGGCCTCTCGTTCGTGACCTACGCCTCGCTCGGGCGCTTCGTGCTCCACGCCGAGTTCTTCGGGATCGGGCACATCCTGCTCGGACTCCTCGCGGGGGCGCTGATCGGGCTGCTCGGGAGCGCCTATGCCGTGGGGCGCCACCTGCGCCACGTGGCGTGAGCGCATGAGCGCGCACCCGCGGGGCGGACGACGCGTCTGGGTCCTCGGCCTCCTGCTCGGCATGGCCGGTCCGCTCGACGCGCAGGCGCGACCGACGCCGCGCACCGCGACCGTGCCCCCCTCCGCCCAGCAGACCGCGGAGCGGCTCCGCAAGGAACAGCTCGAGCTGGAACGGCTCCGCACGGAGCGCAGCGAACTCGAACAGCGGATGCGGCGGCTTCAGACGAGCGCGCGGGACGTCTCCGCTGAGAAGGCGAACCTCGAACGGCAGGCCACGGCGACCTCGCGCGTGGTCCGGTCCCTCGACCAGCAACTCGGCTCGCTCTACGATGAGGTCGAGAACGTGAATCAGGGACTCGCGCGGACCCAGGACGAGTTGCGCATCAAGCGCGCGATCCTACGGCATCGAGTGCAGGAGATCTACAAGCGGGGGCCCCTCTACTCCGTCGAGGCGCTCCTCTCGGCGCAATCGATCGGCGCGCTCGTGGCACGGTACAAGTACCTCCATCTGGTGGCACAACGCGACCGCCTGCTCGTCCAGCGGGTCGAGGCGCTCACCGGACAGATCGACTCGCAGCGCTCGCTGCTCGTGCGGCTGCAGACCGACGTGGAGCTGAATCGACGGCAGAAGGCCGAGGAGGAGCAACGCCTCCGACGGCTCGAGCTCCAACGGGGACGGACCCTGGCTCAGATCCAGGCGCAGGCCAAGCGGGCGGAGGAGCGCCTCCGCCAGGTGCAGCGGGACGAACAGCGGATCGCGGGGGTGATCACCGCCCTCGAGGCGGCACGCCGTCGCGCGGAGGCGCGCCCCAATGCCGCCCCGGCCCCCCGCTCCGTCACCACCAGCGACCTCGGACGCCTCGATTGGCCGGTCGATGGGCAGATCGTCTACCGCTTCGGACGCCTGGTGAATCCCAACAACACCTCCATCCGATGGAACGGGATCGGGATCGGCGCTGCGGAGGGGACGCCGGTGAAGACCGTCGCCGCGGGTGAGGTGGTCTTCGCCGAACCGTCGGGCACGTATGGCCTCACGGTGCTGGTGGAGCATGGCGGCGGCGCCTATTCGCTCTACGCCTCGCTCGCGACCGCCCGTGTGCGGCGGGGACAACGCGTGAGCAAGGGTGAGGTGATCGGCACCGTCGGGCAGGCCGACCCCGATCTCCCCCCGCGACTCCACTTCGAGATGCGCCCGCGCGACGGGATCGCGGTGGACCCCCTGGAATGGCTCCGAGGACAGCGATGATGGCGGCACGCAAGACCGCGACGACCCGCGCACGGGGGACCGTAGCACTCGGCCCGCTGGGCGCGCACGTCTCGAGCGCGGGTGGGGTGGACAAGGCCCCCGCCCGGGCCGACGAGATCGGCGCCTCGGCGATGCAACTCTTCACCAAGACGCCCAACCAGTGGAAGGAGCCGACGATCGAGGCGGCCACGGCCACGGCCTTCCGCACCCAGCTCGAGGCGAGCGGGGTCCGCTTCACCACGTCGCACGACTCCTACCTGATCAACCTCGCCTCGCCCGACGACACGTTGCGCGCCCGCTCGCTCGACAGCTTCCGGCGCGAGCTCCACCGGTGCCACGCGCTCGGGTTACAGGCCCTCGTCTCGCATCCCGGCAATTTCATGGACGATCGCGCGAGCGGGCTCGCGCGGAACGCCGACGCGATCACCGAGGCGTTGGAGGCCGAGGTGGGCCCCACGCGGCTCTGCATGGAGCTGACCGCCGGTCAGGGCACGGTGCTCGGGTCGACCTTCGAGGAGATGGCCGCACTCCTCGCGCGCATCCCCGCACGACTCCAGTCACGGCTCGGGGTCTGCCTCGATACGGCGCATGTCTTCGCCGCGGGCTACGACCTGGTGGACGATTATGACGGGGTCTGGGAACGGTTCGCCGACGTGATCGGGTTCGACCGCCTCGGCGTGATCCACCTCAACGACTCGGCGATCCCACTGGGCGGGAAGAAGGACCGCCACGCCCTGATCGGCGAGGGCCATCTCGGCGATGCGCCCTTCCGCAGGATCATGACCGACCCACGCCTCCGCAGCGTCCCCAAGATCCTCGAGACCCCGAAGGGTGACGATATGGTCACCAACGACCGGCGGGCGCTCGAGAAGCTCCGCCGGTTCGCTGGGACCTGAGACTCAGTTCGCGCCGGTGATCGTCACCGGGACGGGGAAGGGACCGAAGTCATCATGCTGCTCGTCGATATGGAAGAGCCCGAAGCGGACGGTGACGTTGCCCGCCGCATCTCCCCGCAGCGTCCCGGTGAAGCTCCCCGTCCGCGTGAAGGTGATGCCGGCATTCGGCGAGACCGAGGCCTGGTACTCCGAGGCGGGGAGGTCGTCCACCACCGCCCCCGCATCATCGAGGAAGGTCACGGTGACACCGGTCGCGACGCCGGCGGGGATGGTGAGGGTGCCATTGAACTGCCCCGTCTCACTGACCGTGACCGACGCGCCGGTGGCGAGGGTGATCCGCATGGCGTGGACCTCCTCGCCATGCTCGTGGTCGGGACCGGTGCTGTCCTTGCAGGCACCGAGCCCGAGTGCGAGGGTGACGATGGCGATGAGTGGACGGAGACGACGGACGGTGACGTGTGACATGGGAAATCCTCAGGAGTGATGTGGATGATGGGTCAGAATTGCATGCGATACAGGAGCAGGACGTTTCGTCCCGCGTCTGGGATGATGAGCTTCGTACGAGAGAGGTGATCACGGATCTCCGCATCGAGGAGGTTGTCGATACGGAGGGTGACCCCATGGAGTCGGCCGCCGACGAGGAAGCGCCGACCGACGAAGAGATCGAGCGCCGCATAGCCGGCCGTCTCGGTCTCGAAGTCCCCTACGCGATCCTGCCGCGCGGCGGCACGTACGGCCCCGCCGGCCGACCATCGGGCCGTCTCATGCCGGAGGCCGAGGCGCCCATTGAGGGGGGGGATGAGCGGGAGGTCCGGGGACGCGATCCGGTCCGGTTCGCCATTGAGCCCCGGGATCGTATCGCGCGACCCGGTGATGGTCCCCCGCACATAGTTCACCGTCCCCTCGAGGACGAGGTGGTCGCGGAGGGTCCACTCGAACTCCCCTTCGGCCCCGGTGAGACGCGCATCCTCGTTGACGAACTGGAACTTCCAGCGCTCCCCCTGCCGCCCCAGCTCGCCCGTGTTCCGCGGGAAGACATACCCCGCCATCCGATTCACATAGACCGCCGCCTCGGCCCGCACCCGATCCCGCTCGAGGCGTCCGAAGAGCTCCGCCCCGAGGCCCGTCTCCTGTCGCAGTCGCGGATTGCCGACATCGTAGGAGTAGGCCGCGAGGTGCGGCCCGTCAGAGTAGAGCTCGTTGAAGTCCGGGGTGCGATAGGCGCGGCTCACGCTCGCGCCGAGCCGCACGCCATGCTCGAACCGATAGAGCGCCCCGAGCGACGCGGAGAGCGCACCGAAGCTCCGAGCTGTCGTGGGGATGTCGATCCCGTCGATGCGGATCGCGCTCGTCTCCAGCGGCGTGAATCGCGCGTGATCGTAGCGCGCACCGGCTTGGATCCGGAGCGGCCCCGTCCCCCACTCCTCGACGGCGAAGAGGGCGAGGGACCAATCCGCGGTGGACGGCGTGCGTAAGGCCCCCGCCGTCGTGATGTCCCGGTACTGCGCGCGCGCGCCGATCGCCCCGGATCCGAACGCACCGAGCGGCCGATGCCGCGCGACGACCTCACCCACGGTCATCCGCTGCTGGAAACGGGTCGCGACCTCCCCATCGCCCTCGATCTCATCGTGGAGATAGTCGGTGAAGGTGACCGTGGCGCGGACGCTCTCGATGGATCGGCCCGTGGGATGCCAATCGGTCTCGGCGCGGAGGCTGTGCCGCCGCATCGCGATGTCGACCCCCCCCTCGTGCGCGCCGACGAACCCACCCGGGATCCCATAGTCGTTGTCCAAGAAGCGATACGAGACCCCGGCATACCCCCAGTCACGCACCACCGAGGCCCCGACGCTCCCCGTCGCGAAGGCGGACTCGGTGTTGCGCATCACCCCGACCGGGGTCCGGAGATCGCCGGCGTGCCGCATCGAGCCCTCGCCACGGACAGTGAGCCCGGCCACCGGCGCCTCCATCCAGCCGCCGAGCGTGGTCCCGCCATTCGCGGAACTCCCCTGGGCCGTCAGCGTCCCATGCGCATGCTCGGCGGCCGTCGTCGGCACCTCGTGGCGGATGAGATTGACCACCCCACCCAGGGCACTCGAACCATAGAGGAGGGACATCGGCCCCCGGACCACCTCGATCCGTTGGGCGGTGAGGGGATCGATCGCCACGGCATGGTCCATGGAGGTCGAGGAGAGATCACCGGTGCGCTGGCCATCCTCCAGGATCACCACCCGATCGCCGCTCATCCCGCGGATGACCGGCCGCGCGGTGGCCTGACCCATCTGTGCCATCGTGACCCCGGGGATCCCCACCAACGTCGCGGCGAGCGTCCCATCGAGCCGGCGATCCAATCGCGCCTCGCTCAGCACGCTGGTGGACGTGATCGCATCGCTCGAACCACGCTCCGAGATCTGCCCGGTGATCACCGTGGCGGCCACCTGCATCGGCTGCTCGCGCAACCCGATGCGCAGGGTCACCGGTCGGTCGGCGACCACGAGGGGGAGATCCGCCGCACGGTATCCGATGCGCTGGACCACGAGCCGATACGTCCCGGGCGGCACCGCGCCGATGGTGAAGGACCCATCCTCATGCGTGCGCCCTTCGCGATGGAGCTCGACGAGGCGCACGACGGCGCCGGGCAACGGTGCCCCGGTGACCGAGTCCCGGACGACGCCGGTGACGGCCACGGTGCGCGCGCCCTGCGCGAGCAGCCCGACGGGAAGGAACCAACCGACCGCCAGGACGGCGGTGCGAAACGCCCGCATGCGGCGTCTCCTGTGGTGTGGGAGTGTTGGGGAGGGGCCGCCCACGAGGCGGCCGACGATCAGGGTGCGCGTCGACGGCGCACCGGTGCCGTCACGCGCGTGGCGGACCGCGCCCGAGCGGGAGGGCGCGCGCCGCGCCGACCGGGGGCGCCTCGTCCCACGCCTGGGGACGCGCGCGGACGATCGACCAGCGAGCCCCGCCCTCGACCGCCACAGGATCGGACCCGATGGACGCGATCGTCACCGCCGCGAGATGGCAGCCCACCTCGGAGTGCGTCGGCGGACAATGCGTCCCCGCATCGTCCTCCACATGGGCGACGACCTCGACCCCGTGCCCGGTCAGGGCATCCGCGACCGGGGCCAGCACCGCACCCGCCGTCTGCCCCACCAACCACAGGAGCACGGCGACGCGCCCCAGCATCGAGCGGAGGCGTCGCGAACGCGGCGTAAGCGGACGGGGCACGAGAGTGCGCATCGGAGAGGAAGGTCTAATCGGCGGAAAAACATGACGCTAGGGGGCGCCGCGTCCCGTCCGCCACGGGGCCCGGCTAGATTGCCCTCTACATATGAAACGCAAGGACGCGCTCGACTACCACGCGAAGGGCCGCCCCGGGAAGATCGCGGTCGTTCCCACCAAGCCGCTCGCCAACCAGCGCGACCTCGCGCTGGCCTACTCCCCAGGGGTCGCGGAGCCCTGCCTCGAGATCCAGGCGAACCCTGACGACGCCTACACCTACACCGCCAAGGGCAACTTGGTTGCGGTGGTGACCAACGGGACCGCGGTCCTCGGCCTCGGCAACATCGGCGCGCTCGCCGGGAAGCCGGTGATGGAAGGCAAGGGGAACCTCTTCAAGCAGTTCGCCGACCTCGACGTCTTCGACCTCGAGGTCGGGTCCGAGGATCCGCAGGACGTGATCCGCTTCTGCCAGCTCCTGGAACCCACCGTCGGCGGGATCAACCACGAGGACATCAAGGCCCCCGACTGCTTCCTCATCGAGGAAACGTTGCGGCAGACGATGCGGATCCCCGTCTTCCATGACGACCAGCACGG
>CAIVJV010000260.1 GCA_903906325.1 uncultured Gemmatimonadota bacterium | reverse complement strand
CGGCACCTGCGCCGCCCTCACCTGGGCCGCGGTGCAGGTCGCGGCACGTGGCGGCCCCGAGGCGCGGATGGTCTGCGTCCACGCCGACTGGGCGATCGGGGATCCCGCGCGGTTCCGATCGACCCTCGCCGCCGCCGCCGAGGCCGCCGCCGCTCAGCAGGGACTGGCCACCGTGGGGATCGTCCCGACGCGCCCGGACCCGGGGTTCGGCTACATCGAACCGGGCCCGACCGTCACCGGCCAGGTCCGTCGGGTGGCGCGCTTCATCGAGAAGCCCGACATCCCACGCGCGACGGAGATGGTCGCGGCAGGCTACCTCTGGAACTCGGGGATCTTCGCCTGGCGGGCCACCGACCTGCTCGCCGAGGTCCGCACGGTGACCCCGGAGCTCGCCGCGGCCCTGGCGACGCTCGAGGGGACCGACACCGCACCGAGCGCCGAGGCGTTCTTCGGCGCGGTGCGCGGTGGGATCAGCATCGACGTCGGTGTGCTGGAGCGCAGTCGGCGCGTGATCGTCCTGGCCGGGGAGTTCGGGTGGGACGATGTCGGCACCTGGGCCGCGCTGCAGCGGGTCCGGCGCCATGATGCGGCGGGCAACGCGACCTTCGGCCGCGTGGTGACGATGCGGGCCGGCCACAACGTGGTGCACACCGAGCAGGGCGCGGTGGTGCTGTATGGTGTCGACGACCTCGTGGTCGTGGTGCGCGACGGGGTCACCTTGGTCACGACGGTCGACCTCGCGCATGACCTCAAGACGCTGGTCGACACCCTGCCCCCCGATCTCAAGGAGCTCCCGTGAGCGGGTTCGTGCTGTTCGACGATGCGGTGGCGCGGCGCTTCGAGCCCTTCGCGCTGACGCGACCTGCCGGGGAGCTTCGCGCGGGCGCGCGCCTCATCCGCGAACGGTGGGCGCAGGTGCTCGGCGCCGAGGCGATCGGGTTCATCGGGGCGCCGCACCTCGCCGACTTCGACGAGCCCGGAGCCCCGCCGGCGGCACGCGGCGTGCTCCCCGCCGGGACGCTGGTGGTGCACGCCCGGTGTGCGCCGGCGCTGACGGCGCGCATCGCGGCCGGCGCGACGATGGTGATGGTGGATCAGCGCATCGCGGCGGTGCGGCTCGCCGCGGAGACCCCCGTGACCGCGCTCGCCGATGGGACGCGCTCGCTCGAGACGCTCGGCACGCGCACGGGGGTGATGGCGCGCGTGGAGGGATGGTGGCTCGAGGCGCCCTGGGACCTGGTCCGTCATCTCCCGACGATGCTCGCCGCCGACCTCCTCGCGGAGATCCCCGCCACCCTGGATCGACCGGCGGGGCTCACGGTGCTCGGGACCCATCCGATCCATATCGATCCGAGCGCAACGATCGAACCGATGGTCCTGATCGATGCGAGCGCCGGGCCCGTGGTGGTGCGGCGAGGGGCGCTCGTGCAGGCCTTCACGCGACTCGTCGGCCCCTGCGTGATCGGCGAGGACGCGGTCGTCGCCGGGGGACGCGTCGCCTGCTGCAGCATCGGCGAGCGCAGCAAGGTCCACGGCGAGCTGAGCGTCTCCATCGTGATCGGGCATGCGAACAAGGGGCACGACGGGTTCGTCGGGCATTCGGTGATCGGGCGCTGGGTGAACCTCGGCGCCGGGACCATCACCAGCAATCTGAAGAACTCCTATGGCCCGGTCCGGTGCTGGTCGCCGCAGGGGATGCAGGCGACGGGGATGACCTTCCTCGGGAGTCTCCTCGGGGACCATGTGAAGACGGGGATCGGCACGCGACTCAGCACCGGGAGCGTGATCGGGGCTGGGGCCAACGTCTTCGGGTCGGCGATGCCGCCGACCGTGGTGCCTCCGTTCACCTGGGGCGAGGTCTCTCAGGGGGAGCGCTTCGCCCTCGACCGGTTCCTCCTCGTCGCCGACCGGATGATGGGGCGGCGGGACCTCGCGCTGAGCGAGGGGATGCGGGCCTGTCTCGCCGCGGCGTACGCGGCCCGTTGGTCGGCCTGAGCCGACCGCACACCCGATGCGTGGATGGACCCTCGGGAGCGGGAGCTCCGGCAATGCGATCGTGCTGGAGAGCGGGGCGCATCGGATCCTGATCGACTGCGGGTTCGGGCCGCGCGCGATCGCCGTGCGGTTGCGCACGCTCGGCATCGCGCCGGAATCGATCGGGGCCCTCCTCCTGACCCATGAGCATATCGATCATGCGCAGGGGGCGGAGCGCGCGCAGAAGAAGTACCGCTGGCCGGTGTATGGCTCGGCGGGCACCTTGCTGGCGCTCCCCGAGATCGAGGCGCGATGGCGGCGGCCGATCACGCCCGGGCTGCCCGTCGCGATCGACGGGTTCACCATCGAGGCGATCGCCGTCCCGCACGACGCGGCGAGTAGCTTTGCCTACACCGTGACGGCGACCGCCTCGGGGGCGCGGGTCGGGGTGGCACACGATCTCGGGGCGGTCCCCGATGAGTTACATGGGAGCTTCGCGCGGTGCGACGCCCTCTTGATCGAGGCGAATCACGACGCCGAGATGCTCCGGAACGGCCCGTATGCGCCCGCCCTCCAGGAGCGGGTCCGCGGCGGGCGTGGGCACCTGAGCAATGCGCAGGGGGCGGCGCTCGCAGCCTCCGTCGCACACCCTGGGCTGCGCGCGGTCTCCCTGCTGCACCTGAGTGCGGTGAACAACACCCCCGCGCTCGCGGAGCAGGCGGTGACGGCGGCGGTGCGGCGTGCCGGGTATGCGGGGCCGGTGCGGGCGGCGCCCCGGCGGGACCCTACCCTCGCCTTCTCGCTCTGACGCAGGGCGCGCGGGATGCGGGAGGACCCGCGGATCACGTCCCGCCGGTTTACTTCGGTCTCCGCCGGTGGTAGGATGACCGAGGTCGGACGCCCCCCACTCGCTGAGCTCATGACGACCCACTCGCAGCAGCTGGATTGGAAAGCGGACGCCCCGGCCTCCATCGTCGTCTTCCTCGTCGCGCTGCCCCTCTGTCTCGGGATCGCGCTCGCCTCCGGGGCGCCGCTCTTCGCCGGGATCATCGCCGGCGTCATCGGCGGGTTGGTCGTCGCCCCGATCAGTGGCTCCGCCCTGATGGTCAGTGGCCCCGCAGCGGGCCTCACGGCGATCGTGCTCGCCGCCATCACCGACCTCGGGGACTATCGGGCGTTCCTCCTCGCCGTCGTCTTGGGTGGCGTGATCCAGCTGCTCCTCGCCGCGGTCCGCGCCGGCATCATCGGCTACTACTTCCCCTCGGCTGTCATCAAAGGGATGCTCTCGGCGATCGGGATCGTGCTGATCCTGAAACAGCTCCCCCATGCGGTGGGGTACGATCGCGACGTGATGGGGAGCGAGGCCTTCCGCGAGTCGGGGGATGTCACGACCTTCTCCGCCCTCGCCAATGCCATCGACGCCATCCAGCCGGGCGCGGCGCTCATCGCCGCGCTCTCCTTGGTCATCCTCTTCGGATGGCCGGCGACCCCGCTCGCGAAGGTGAAGGTCTTGCCGGCCCCGCTCGCCGTCGTCCTCCTCGGCGTCGGCCTGAACGCGCTCTACCCGATCCTTCAGCCCGCGTGGGTCATCGACGCGTCGCATCTGGTGGCGCTCCCGATCCCCACCACTGGCGCGGAATGGGCCCAGCAGTTCGCGATGCCTGCCTGGGGGGCGATCACGAACCCCGTGGTATGGCGGGTCGGCATCACCCTCGGGATCGTGGCATCGCTCGAGACCCTGCTCTCGCTCGAGGCCACGGACAAGATGGATCCGTACAAGCGGGAGGCGCCCCCGAACCGCGAACTCCTCGCGCAGGGGGTCGGCAACACGCTCTCGGGGCTCATCGGTGGGCTCCCCCTCACCGGGGTGATCGTCCGATCGGCGGCGAACGTGTCCGCTGGGGCGAAGACCCGGTGGTCAGCGATCCTGCATGCCGTCCTCCTCATGGGCGCGGTCGTCGCGATCCCGGGGCTGCTCAACCGGATCCCGCTCGCCGCCCTGGCCGCGATCCTGTTGCACACCGGGTGGAAGCTGGCGCATCCGCGCATCGGCCGGGCGCTCTGGATGCAGGGGCGGTCCCAGGTCATCCCCTATGCCACGACGATCCTCGTGGTGTTGGTCACCGACCTCCTCGTCGGCATCGGTGTGGGGATGGCCGTGGGGATCTTCTTCCTCCTGCGTGACATGCTGAAGGCGCCCCCGTTCACCGAGGTGAGCCCCAAGGGCGCGGTGCTCCGCCGGTTCGAACTGCATCCCTACGTGAACTTCCTCAACAAGGGCGCGTTGCTCGCCGTGTTGGAGGAGTTGCCCGAGGGGGCTCGGGTGGAGATCGATGGACGCCAGGTCCAGCGGATCGACCCCGACGTCCTCGAGGTGATCCATAACTTCCGTGACACCGCGATGCTGCGTGGCATCGACTACCGCCTCGTGGGGGTCGCGGGTCTCCCCAGCGGCGCCGGCGCGCACTGATCCCCTTCCCCCTCTCTCTCGGAGATCCCCTGTGCAGCACTACCATCGGCTGATCGAGAACAACAAGGCGTGGGCGGCCCAGATGGTCGACCAGGACCCCGCGTTCTTCGTGAAGCGCGAGGCCAAGCAGACCCCCCACTATCTGGTGATCGGGTGCTCCGACAGTCGCGTCCCGCTCGAGCTCATGTCCGGCGCGCTCCCGGGCGAGATGTTCGTGCACCGGAACATCGGGAACCAGGTCTGGGAGACCGACATCAATCTCATCTCGGTCGTGCAGTTCGCCGTCGGCGTGCTCGACGTGGAGCACGTGATCGTGTGCGGGCACTCCAACTGCGGGGCGCTCAAGGCGGCGCAGGGCCCGACGACCAACGGCCTGATCGACAATTGGCTCTCGGACATCCGCAACGTGATCCGGTGGAATGCCTCGGAGCTCCACGCCTGCCCGAGTGACGAGGATCGCCTGCATCTCCTCTCACGTCTCAACGTGATGCAGCAAGTCGGTGTCCTGAGCCGGATGCCGATCATCCGGGACTTCTGGTCGCGGGGCAAGCGCCCGATGCTCCACGGGTGGGTCTATGACATCGGGTCGGGGTTGATCGAGCGGGTCGTGGAGCAGATCGATTCCCCGGAGCGCGCGGCGGAGCTGCTCCCACGGAACTGAGCGGCGCGCGCGGCTCGGCACGTGGCACGGCGCGACGGCGACGTGTGGGACGGAGAAACGAGACGGGCCCCGGTCGCATCGCGACCGGGGCCCGTCTCTCATCCACCTGGACGGCTTAGTACATCCCGCCCATGCCGCCGCCCGGCGCGGCCGGCGCGGGGGCTTCCTTCTCCTTCTTCTCCACGATGAGCGCTTCCGTGGTGAGGAGGAGCGAGGCGATCGACGCCGCGTTCTGCAACGCGGTGCGGGTCACCTTGGTCGGGTCGATGACGCCCGCCGACACCAGGTCCTCGTACTCGTCCGAGAAGGCGTTGTAGCCGAAGCTCTTGTCCTTCGACGCGCGGACCTTCTCCACCACGATCGAGCCCTCGCCACCGGCGTTGGCGACGATCATGCGGATCGGCTCCTCGATGGCGCGACGGATGATGTCCACGCCGATCTGCTCATCGGCCTCGAGCTTGAGGCTCTTGAGCGCGCCCTGGGCGCGGATGAGGGCCACGCCACCGCCCGGGACGATCCCCTCCTCCACGGCGGCACGGGTCGCATGGAGCGCGTCCTCGACGCGGGCCTTCTTCTCCTTCATCTCGCTCTCGGTCGCGGCGCCGACGTTGATCACCGCCACGCCGCCGGCGAGCTTCGCCTTCCGCTCCTGGAGCTTCTCCTTGTCGTAGTCGCTGGTCGACTTCTCGATCGCGACCTCGATCTCCTTGATGCGGCCCTTGATCTTGTCCTCATCGCCGTAGCCGTCGATGACGGTGGTGTTGTCCTTGTCGACGACGAGGCGCTTGGCGCGGCCGAGGTCGGAGAGGACGGCGTTCTCAAGCTTGAAGCCGACCTCCTCGGAGATCACCTGGCCCTTCGTGAGGACCGCGATGTCCTCGAGCATCGCCTTGCGGCGATCGCCGAAGCCCGGGGCCTTCACGGCGCAGACGCGGAGGGTGCCGCGGAGCTTGTTCACGACGAGCGTGGCGAGCGCCTCGCCCTCGATGTCCTCGGCGATGATGAGGAGGGGCTTGCCCGTCTGGGCGACCTTCTCGAGGACCGGGAGGAGGTCCTTCATCGACGAGATCTTCTTGTCATGGATGAGGATGTGCGCGTCCTCGAGGACCGCCTCCATCTTCTCCGAATCGGTGATGAAGTACGGCGAGAGGTACCCACGGTCGAACTGCATGCCGTCGACCGTCTCGAGGGTCGTCTCGAGGCCCTTGGCCTCCTCGACGGTGATGACGCCGTCCTTGCCGACCTTCTCCATCGCCTCGGCGATCAGGTTCCCGATCTCCGGGTCGTTGTTGGCCGAGATGGTGCCGACCTGGGCGATCTCCTTCTTCCCCTTGGTGGGGACGGAGAGCCCCTTCAGCTCCTCGACGATCGCGGCGACGGCCTTGTCGATGCCGCGCTTGATCGCCATCGGATTGGCGCCGGCGGTGACGTTCTTGAGGCCCTCACGGAAGATCGCCTGGGCGAGCACGGTCGCGGTGGTGGTGCCGTCGCCGGCGAGGTCGGAGGTCTTGGTCGCGACCTCCTTCACCATCTGCGCGCCCATGTTCTCGATCGGATCGGCGAGCTCGATCTCCTTGGCGACGGTCACGCCGTCCTTGGTGACGGTCGGGGCGCCGAACTTCTTGTCGATGACGACGTTCCGGCCCTTGGGGCCGAGGGTGACCTTGACGGCCTCAGCGAGCTGATCGACGCCCCGCTTGAGGGCGGCCCGGGCCTCGGTATTGAAATGCAGTTCCTTCGCAGCCATGTCCGTATGCTCTCAGAAAAGGGGTGGGATCAGTTGACGATCGCGAGGATGTCGCTCTCGCGGAGGATGAGGAACTGGTCGCCGTCGATGGTGACCTCGGTGCCGGAGTACTTGCCGTAGAGGACCTTGTCGCCGGCCTTCACTTCCATCGGGACGCGCTTGCCGTCCTCGGTGCGGCCCGGGCCGACGGCGATGACCTCGCCCTGCTGGGGCTTTTCCTTGGCGGTGTCGGGGATGTAGAGGCCGCCGCGCATCTGCTCGGCCTCTTCCATCGCCTTGACGACCACGCGGTCGGCCAGCGGCGCGACCTTCTGGGCGGCGTTCTTGGCTGCCATGGGTATCCGATCTCCTGCTGAAAGTGGTGGGTTGAAGAGGTGTAGTAGCACTCGTGAATGTCGAGTGCTAACACGGGGAAGAATAGTCGCAACCCGCGTGCCAGTCAACTCCGCCACTTTGTCACTTGAGACGCCTAAACCCATGCAGGGTAAGGCGTTAATGGCAGACTTACCCTGCCAAGATGCCGTAGGCCATGCACAGACCCATCAGCGTCAGATCGGGCTCCGCATGCTCGATCTCCAGGGCATGCGGCCGCACCAGCTCCACCAACCCGCCCGTCGCCACGACCTTCGGGATCCCCGGGCGCGGCCACTCCCGCTTCAGACGACGGACGATCCCATCCACCGAGTCCGCCGCCCCATAGACCACCCCCGACCGGATGCACTCGTCCGTCCGCGTCCCGAGCACCTTGGCCGGCGCGACGAGCTCCGTCGCCGCCAACTTCGCCGTGCGGCGGAACAAGGTCTCCGCCGACGTACGGATCCCCGGCTGGATCACCCCGCCCAAGAACACCCCCTCGGCGGTGACGCAGTCGTAGGTCGTCGCCGTCCCCAGATCGACCACGATGCAGTCGACGCCGTACAACCGACTCGCGGCCAGGGTGTTGATGATCCGATCCGCCCCCACCGTCATCGGTTCATCCACGGCGAGGGTGATCCCGAGCGGGGAGCGCGCGTCGACGATCACCGGGGGGCGTCCCACCAGCCGCGCCATCGACTCGGCCAACGGCGCGGTCACGGATGGCACGACGGACCCGATCGCCGCGCCGGTGAGCTGACGCGGGTCGATCCCCGCGGCCGCCACGAGCCCATGCAGGAGGAGATGCACCTCGTCCGGCGTCCGCGCGGCCTCGGTGGTGACCCGCCAATGATGCCGCACCGCGCCATCGACGCAGAGCCCCAGCGTGGTCTCGGTGTTCCCCACATCAGCGACGAGCAGCATCATCCACTCCGTCCGAGGGTGGCAAAGGTGAGCGAACCGGTCCGTACGGGGGTGACCCCCGATGCGGTGGCGACGAGGAGCTCGCCCCGCGGCGAGAGCCCATGCGCCACCCCCGCGATCGGTTCGGCGAGGGTCCGGCCCGCGGCGACATCACGCGCCGCGAAGTCGGCGAGTTCGGCATCCCGGAGCGCCCCGGTGGCGCATGCGGCGGCCCGCAACGCCGGCACCACCTCGCCCAAGACCTCCGCCGGGTCCGCCGGACCCAATGCGGTGGCGAGCGGCTGATCCGCCGGCACGGCGAGGTTGATCCCGAGCCCGATCGCGACCCAATCGGGCCGCATCCCACGCCACCGTGTCTCGACGAGGACGCCCGCGAGCTTCCGTTCCCCGACCCAGAGGTCGTTGGGCCACTTCAGGCGCACCGACCCCTCGGTCCACCGCTCGAGGATGGGCGCGAGCCGCAACCCGATGCGCACGGCGAGCACCTCGAGCGCCACGGCGTCCCCGCGCGGCCGCTCGAGCAGCGTCATCCAGATCCCTCCGCGCGGCGCCGAGCTCCACCCCTTCCCCTGCCGGCCGCGCCCCCCGTCCTGCGCCTCCGCGAGCACCAACGTGCCAGCTGGCGCCCCGACCGCCGCGAGGGCATGCGCGTGGTCCATCGTGCTCTCACAGACCGCCAGCGCCTCGACCGTCGGGAGGCCCAAGGCGGCGACGAGCCCCTCTCCCGTCCACCCGAACCAGGTCACCACGCCCCTCGCGTCCCGAGGAGACTCAGGATCACCGCGCCGAGCGCGAACCGATAGATGGCGAAGATGCCGTAGCCCCGGTTGGAGACGAAACGGAGCAGCACCGCGATCGCGACCCAGCTGGAGACCGCGGCCGCCGCGATCCCCACCAGGATCGGCAGCGTGATGCCCGTCTCCCGGAGGGCCTCGGGGACCTTGAGGATCGCGGCCGCGAGGATGATCGGCATCGACATCACGAAGGAGAAGACCGCCGCCGCGCTCCGGTCGAAGCCGAGAGCCCGGCCCGCGGTGATCGTGGACCCGGAGCGCGAGACCCCGGGCACCAGCGCGAGGACCTGCGCACATCCGATGAGGATCGCATCGCGCCAGGTCATGGCGCCGCGGTCGCGGCGGGTCGGTACCTGCGCGTCGACGAGCCAGAGCACCGCGCCCATCACGATGAGGGCGATGGCGGTGATGATCGGGGCACGGAACACCGTCTCGGCGAGATCCTCGAGGAGGAGGCCGCCGATCCCCGCGGGGATGGTCGCCAGGGTGATGAACCAGGCGCGACGGGAGGCCTCATCCACCGGGCGGCGGTGCCGCAGGAGGGTGAGCCCCCCAAGCGCGACGGCCCGCCACTCGGCGCGGAAATACCAGGCCAAGGTGATCAGCGTGCCGACATGGAGCGCGAGGTCGAAGCCAAGGCCGGCCGGCGCCCACCCGAGCACCCATGGGGTGAGGGCGAGATGGGCGGAGCTCGAGACGGGGAGGAACTCCGTGAGTCCCTGCAACAGTCCGAGGACGAGCGCTTGGAAGACCGTGGGTTCCTGCATCGCGAGAAAGCTATCGCACGTGCCGCGCCGCCGCGGGCTCAGGTGGTGACGTGCGCCGCCCTATGCCCCACGCCGTTCAGTTGCGCCACCGCATCGGCGTAGAGCCGCTCGTACCGCGCCACCACATCGGAGGTCG
>CAIVJV010000259.1 GCA_903906325.1 uncultured Gemmatimonadota bacterium | reverse complement strand
CCGTGCGGGCGACGCTCGGGGAGACGCCACAGGCCGGCGTGACGGTCCTGGCGGAGCTCCCCTGATGGCCCGCCGACGCTTCCCCCGCCCCTCGATGGTGATGCTCCCGAACGGCTTCACGCTCGGGAACCTCTTCTTCGGGATCTATGCGATCGTCTCCGCCTCTCGCGGGGATCACATGCTCGCCGGGTGGTGCATCGTCCTGGGCGGCTTCTGTGACGCGATCGATGGCCGTATCGCGCGCGCGACGAACTCCGGCTCGCCCTTCGGCGAGGAGCTCGACTCCTTGGTCGATGCGATCTCGTTCGGGCTGGCCCCGGCGCTGATGATCTACTTTGCCGAGCTCAATACGACCAAGTGGGACTGGCTCTTCGTCTTCTTCTTCGTGGCGTGCGCGGTGATGCGCCTCGCGCGGTTCAACGTCGAGCAGGCGGGGGAGGAGACCAAGGCCGCGTATTTCACCGGGCTCCCGAGTCCGGCGGCGGGCGGGACGCTCGCGACCTACTACTGGTTCAGCCAGACCCCCCTCTATCACGACCTCTTCGCCGGCTGGCCGTGGGAGACGATCCTCCGCTGGCTGATGCTCACCCTGAGCTTCCTGATGATCAGCTCGGTCCCGTACCGGGCCTGGCCGCGCTTCAGCTTCCGCACGCTCGAGGGGACGCTCGGCATCCTCCTCCTCTTCTCCTCCATCGTCGCGCTCTTCGTCATGCCCCAAGCCTTCTTCTTCCCCGTCGGCGTCACCTACGTCGTCGTGGGGATCGTGATGGCGCTGCTGCGGGGCGCCTTCGACCTGCCTTCCCCGCTGACCACGGCGGGGCACCCTGCGTCCTACTCCGAGGAAGACACCCCGTGACCCGCTTCACCGTCAGCGTCAGGATCGTCCCCCGCCACGGTCTCCTGGACCCGCAAGGGAAAGCCGTCACCGAGGCCCTGCACACCCTCGGGTTCGCCTCGGTGCGTGACGTGCACGTCGGGCGCCTGCTCGTCATCGAGCTCGAGGCGACCGACACGGCGGCCGCGCAGGCGCGCGTCCGGGAGATGTGCGAGCGCCTCCTCGCCAACCCGGTCACCGAGGACTTCGTGATCGCGGAGATCGCCGCGGCATGAAGGTCGGTGTCGTCACCTTCCCGGGCTCCAATTGCGACGAGGATGCCCTCCTCGCGGTGCGTGAGCAGCTCCACCTCGAGGCGATCCCGCTCTGGCACAAGGATCACGACCTCCAGGGCGTCGATCTCGTGATCCTCCCCGGGGGATTCAGCTACGGCGACTACCTGCGCGCGGGGGCGATCGCCCGGTTCGCGCCGATCATGCAGGAGGTCGCCGCACATGCAAAGCGTGGCGGTCCGGTCATCGGGATCTGCAACGGGTTTCAGATCGCCTGCGAGGCCGGCCTCCTCCCGGGCGCCCTGCTCCGCAACGACCATCTCCAGTTCCGATCGATGCCCGTCACGCTCCGCGTCGAGTCGACCGCCACCATCTTCACCCGCGACGCGCAGCGCGGGGCGCTGCTCACGATGCCGATCGCGCACGGGGACGGTCGCTACGCGGCCGATGCGGCGACCCTCGATCGCCTCGAGGGCGAGGGCCGGGTGGTCTTCCGGTACGTGGATGCCGCCGG
>CAIVJV010000258.1 GCA_903906325.1 uncultured Gemmatimonadota bacterium | reverse complement strand
TCCCGGTGCGGATCGCGGTGATGAGTCGGTTCCAGACCGCGAAGGATCAGAAGGCGGTGCTCGCGGAGCTCGCCGCCGGCACCATCGACGTGGTGATCGGGACGCACCGGCTGCTCAGTCCCGACGTGGTCTTCACGGCGCTCGGGCTCGTGATCATCGACGAGGAACACCGCTTCGGGGTGAAGCACAAGGAGCGGCTCAAGCAGCTGCGGCTCGAGACCGATGTGCTCACCCTCACCGCGACGCCGATCCCGCGCACCCTGCATCAGTCGCTCGCGGGACTCCGCGACCTCACCCTCATGCAGACGCCGCCGCGCGACCGCTCCCCCGTGCTCACCTCGCTCGAGCCCTGGGACGACGCGCTCCTCGTCGAGGGGATCGAGCGCGAGCTCGATCGCGGTGGGCAGGTCTTCTTCGTCCACAACCGGGTGGAGACCATCCTCGCGGTGGCGGACCACATCCAGCGGTTGGTGCCGCGGGCCCGGGTCGGGGTCGGCCATGGGCAGATGCCGGAGCGCGAGCTCGAGCAGGTGATGCGCCGCTTCGTCGACGGGGCGATCGATGTCCTCGTCTCGACCCTCATCGTCGAGAGCGGGATCGATGTGCCCAACGCCAACACGATGTTCGTGGACCGGGCCGATCGCTTCGGGCTGGCGCAGCTCTATCAGCTGCGCGGCCGCGTGGGGCGCTCCCACCGCCGCGCCTACTGCTACCTGATCGTCCCGGAGCACTGCGACGAGGACGCGGAGCGTCGCCTGCGCGTGCTCGAGCACCACACCGAGCTCGGGGCAGGGTATCGGATCGCGCTCCGCGACATGGAGCTCCGCGGCGCGGGCAATCTCCTCGGGCCCGAACAGTCGGGATTCGTGCACGCCGTCGGGTTCGACCTCTACCTGCGCATGCTGGAGGAGACGGTCACGCGGATCCAGCGCGGCGATGCCGCGCCCCCCCCGCCGCCGGCCGACATCACCCTCGACCTCCCGAGCTACCTCCCGGACGACTACATCGCCGCCCCCGAGGTGAAGCTCGACCTCTATCGGCGCCTCGGGGCCGCCACCGCCGTCGACCAGGTGGACCTGATCCGGGAGGAGATCCGCGACCGGTTCGGCCCCATCCCGGACCCCGCCGCGACCTACCTCGCCGCGGCGCGCCTCCGCCTCCTCGGCGCCCCCCTCGGGGTGGAGGGGATTCTCGTGCATGGCCAGGAGGCCCGTGTTACCTTCCGTGCGGACGCGGTCCCACGCCTCAAGCCCCTCGCGGCGGCTTTCCGAGACGTGCAGTTCCAGGTCGATGTTCGACGGGTGCAACCCCTCTCGCTCAAGCTCACGCGGCTGGGGGGCGCGACGCTGTTGGATGGCCTGATCCGGGCGCTGCGCACCATCACCCCTGAGATGACCTGAAGCCGTCCCCCCACCACTCTCCACACGACATGACTCGTCTTCGTCTCTTCGGCGCCTCGGCGCTCCTCGTCCTCGGGCTGACCGGCTGCGAGGGGCTCAAGCGCGCCCTCACCGCGCACACCGACGTGGTCGCGCGCGTGGGCTCGCAGGAGCTCACCGTGCAGCGGCTCACCGAGCTCCTCGGGGACTCCGAGGTGCCGCTCCGTCCCGACGCGATCCGCTCCATCGCGCAGCTCTGGGTGAACTACCAGCTCGTGGCGCTCGCCGCGGCGCAGGGCGACACCCTCGGCACCATCGAGGACGCGGACGCCGGGATGTGGGCCGCCCTCGCGCAGATCACCTTCCGCGAGGTGCAGGAGGTCATCGGGAAGGACTGGGGGACGGTCGATTCCACGACCTTCGAGGCCACGTACAACGACGGCGCCCTCCTCGGCGCCCAGCATATCCTGCTCTCCAAGCAGCCGGAGGGGGTCTCGCCGGAGAAGAACGCCGCGATCAAGGCGGAGGCCGAGAAGCTCGCCGCCTCGCTCAAGGGGGCCTCGGCGGAGGTCTTCGGTGCGGCGGCCAAGCGCCGGACCGACGATCCGGGCTCCAAGGACCGGGGCGGGAGCTATGGGGTCTTCCCTGCGGGGCAGATGGTCCCCGAGTTCGATGCCGGGATCCGCTCGGTGAAGCCCGGGGAGGTCTCGGGCGTGGTCGAGACCCAGTTCGGCTATCACATCATCCGGCGCCACACCTTCGCGGAGATCAAGGACCAGTTCGGTCCGGCGTACGCCTCGATCGCCGCGCAGGCGGCGGAGAGCACCTACTTCGCCAAGATGGACAGCGCGGCGCAGGTGAAGGTGAAGCCGACCGCGGCGAAGCTCGTCAAGGCGATCGCCGAGGATCCCGATGGCTTCCGCACCGATAAGACGGTGATCGCGACCTCCAAGCCGGTCACGCTCAAGGCGTCGCGCGTGGCGCAGTGGATGGCGGCCTTCCCGCCGCAGTCGCGCGTCCGTGCGCAGGTGGCGCAGGCGCCGGACTCGGTGATCCCGACCTTCGTCGAGAACCTCATGCGGAACGAGCTCGTGCTCCGCGTGGCGGACTCGCTCAAGATCACGCTCGACACCGCCGAGGTGAATCAGGTGCGGCAGGCCTTCTTCAGCGGGGTGAAGGGGGTCATGGAGGCGTTGAACGTGACGCCGGCCCAGCTCGCCGACAGCGCCACCGACGCGGCGGCGCGGGCGAAGCTCGCGTCGGCGCGGGTCGATGCCTTCCTGGCCTCGGTGATCCGCAACGAGGTGCAGTACGTCGAGGTCCCGGAGCAGCTCGCGAGCGTGCTGCGCGGGCGGTTCGATCACCGCGTGACGCCGGCCGGCCTCGACCGCGTCCTGGCCGAGGCGACCAAGCGTCGCGCGGCGGCGGACTCGGCGCGCGCGGCGACCATGCCGCCGTCGGCGGTGCCGATGGGGCCGCCGACCGCCGAGCCGGCCCCGGCGGCGCCCGTCCCGCAGCCGTAAGTGCGGACCACGCTGCGCCGGGGGGTGCG
Source organism: uncultured Gemmatimonadota bacterium (assembly GCA_903906325.1). Classification (GTDB taxonomy): domain Bacteria; phylum Gemmatimonadota; class Gemmatimonadetes; order Gemmatimonadales; family Gemmatimonadaceae; genus Pseudogemmatithrix. The sequence continues at coordinate 763 of CAIVJV010000258.1, read as the reverse complement.
GGCGGTCCTCGCCGCCGGTCTCGCCGCCGTCACCCTCGTGACGGCGGCGGAGGCGCAGGGGCGCGGGGGGCGTGATATCGAGGTCGATCGCGTCGTCGGGGTCGTCGGCAAGCACCCGATCCTCCTGAGCGAGGTCCTCGAGGCGATCAACTTCGCGCGGAGCCGCGGCCTCCAAGTGCCGCAGGACAGCGCCGCGCAGGTCGCGCTCGCGCGTGACTTCCTGAACAGCATCATCGACAAGGAAGTGCTGATCGCGGTCGCCAAGGAGTACAAGATCGAGGTGACCGAGGTCGACGTGGCCGCCGCCGTGGACCAGCAGGTCGAGGGCGCGCGGAAGCAGTTCCAGAGCGAGCAGCAGTATCGGCAGGCGTTGCAGACCGAGGGGTTCGGCACGCCCGAGGAGTACCGCAAGAAGGCGATCGAGTCCGCCATCCGTGATGAGCAGCAGCGTCGCGCGATCGATTCGCTCCGCGCCAAAGGGCGGCTCGCCCCCGCCAACATCACGGAGCGCGAGGTGGAGGAGGCGTTCCAGCGCCTCAAGCGCGAGCTCCCGCCGCGGCCCGAGATGGTCGCCTTCCGGCAGGTGGTGGTGGAGCCGACGCCGAGTGCCGCGAGCGTCGAGCGCGCGCGGCAGCTCGCCGACTCGCTGCGCCTCGCGCTCGAGGGGGGCGCGGACTTCGATGCCCTCGCTCGGCGGTTCTCGGAAGACCCCGGCTCGGCGGTGAAGGGGGGGGACCTCGACTGGCAGCGGCGTGGCGTGATG
>CAIVJV010000257.1 GCA_903906325.1 uncultured Gemmatimonadota bacterium | reverse complement strand
GACTGACGGCCTTGGCGCCGCAGGCGCACGCGGCGCACGCGGGTCTCCTCGCCGACGCGGCCGCGGGGCGGCTCGGCTTCCGAGAGTTCGAGGCCCAGGCCGCCGAGCGGGCGCGGGTGATCGCATGGGCGCAGGCGCGACCGGGTCGGTACGACGATGTCGTCGTCCTCGGGATCGGGGGCTCGGCCCTCGGGGCGGTGGCGTTGCGCACCGCCTTGCTTCCCCGCGATTGGAATGCGCGGTCGGCGGCGCAGCGCGGCGGTCGCCCGAGGCTCCATGTGTTGGACAATGTCGATCCGCGCTCGGTACGTGGGGTCTTGGAGCAGGTGGCCCTCGACCGCACCCTCTTCCTCGTGATCTCCAAGTCGGGGAGCACCGCGGAGACGATGTCGCAGTACCTCCTGGTGCGGGAGCGGGTCGTGGCGGCCGGGGTCTCGCCGTCGGAGGCCTTCGCCTTCGTCACCGATCCCGAGAAGGGGGTGTTGCGCGAGGTCGGCGCCGCGGAGGGGATCCCGTTGTTCGACGTGCCGCCGAACGTGGGTGGGCGCTTCTCCGTGCTCTCGCCCGTGGGCACCCTGCCGGCGGCCTTGCTCGGGCTCGATGTCGACGGCCTCGTGGACGGCGCGACGGCGATGCGCGACCGTTGTGCGACCGGGACCTTCCGCGAGAACCCCGCCCTCGCCTTCGCCCTCCTGCAGTGGCGCGCTCACCAGGAGGCGGGACAGGGGATGCATGTGCTCATGCCGTACTCCGATGCGTACCGTGACCTCGCCCCCTGGTTCGTGCAGCTCTGGGCCGAGAGCCTCGGGAAGCGGACGGCGGGGGGCACGCATGTGGGGCCGACGCCGATCGTCGCCGTCGGCGCGACCGATCAGCACGCGCAGGTCCAGCTGTTCATGGAAGGGCCGATCGACAAGACGGTCACCTTCCTCGACGTGGAGGAGCCGGAGGGGGGGGAGCTCCTGATCCCCGCGGACGGCCCTGCCGCCCTCCGCTACCTGGGCGGCCATGGGTTCCATGAGCTCCTGCGGGCCGAGGGCCGGGCGACCGCCGGCGCGCTCGCCACGCAGGGGCGCCCGACGATGACCCTGCGCGTGACGCGGGCCGACGCGTGGCACCTGGGTGGGCTCTTCATGCTCTTCGAGCTCGCGACGATCTATGCCGGGCAGCTCTATGGCATCGACCCGCTCGATCAACCGGGGGTCGAGCTCGGGAAGCAGCTCACCTACTACCAGTTCGGTCACCCCGGCTGGACCGCGATGCGGTCGGTGTGGGAGTCGCTCCCCGCCTCCGACCCCGACTGGGTGTTATAGCGCGTTGCTCAGGGGGATCATGCCCGGCAGATTTCCCCGGATGTCGACGCTTCCCGCCTCCGTCCAACAGACCATCGCCCCGGCCCTCGCCGTCTCGGGTGGCCATCTCACCGTCACCGCACCGGACGCCCTCGCGGGTCCGCTGATGGATGCCCTCGTCCGACAGGCCGTCTTCGGGTCGGATGAGGAGCGGGCGTGGGCCCGGTGGGTCATCTGGGAGGCGGCGCGCGCGGTCGGGACGTATCCCGCGTCGATCCACGGGTTCTACATGGCCCGGGGCCGCGGGGATGTCCCCCCGGTGACGGTACCGGCCATGAACATCCGGGGTGCCTCGTACGACACCATGCGGTCGATCTTCCGCACCGCGAACGCGATGGACGGCGGGGCCTTCATCCTCGAGATCGCGCGCTCGGAGATCGCATACACCGAGCAGCGTCCCGATGAGT
>CAIVJV010000256.1 GCA_903906325.1 uncultured Gemmatimonadota bacterium | reverse complement strand
CTGCCCGAGCTGGTCGTAGTAGACCGGATACGGATTGTCGGCGATGCGATCGGTCTCCTGCACGCGGTTGCCACCGGCATCGCGGCGGAAGTTCCCGTCCGGGAGGAGCTGGAACTCATGCGCCATGTTCCCAGGGACCTTGTTCGGCAACCAGCTCTGCCCGAACTCATTGCGCACCGTGAAGGTCGTCTGCCCTTCGGCGAGCTGCGCCCCGCGCTTGGTGAAGATCTGCACCACGCCATTCGCGGCGTCGGAGCCGTAGAGCGAGCTGGCCGCCGCGCCCTTGATCACCTCCATGCGCTCCACGTCCTCGGTGTTGATGTCCGCGAGGGTGAGGCGGGAGATCGTCCCGTCGACGATGATCAGCGGATCGGCCGAGCCGGTGAGGCTGGTGGAGGACCGGAGGCGGATCGCCGGGGCGGCACCGGGCTGCCCGGTGACGGTGACGACGGTCGCGCCGGCCACACGGCCGGCGAGGACGCCGACCGGGGAGGAGGACGGCGCTTCCTTGATCTGCGAGGCATCGACGACGCCGACCGAGAACGCGGTCTTCTTCTGCGAGGTCGCGTCGCCGACGCCCGTCACGACGACCTGCTCGAGATTGAGCACGTCCTTGTCGAGGGCGAAGTCATTGGTGAAACGACCAGCGGAGAGGGTCACCGCCTGTGCCTTCGGGGTGTACCCGATCGCACGGGCACGAAGGGTGACGCTCCGCCCGGCGTTGGCGCCGAGCGTGACGGTGAAGGAATAGGTCCCGTCGACCGCCGTCGTCGCGCCGATCCCCAGCTCGGCGATGCCGACGCTGGCGCCGCCGAGCGGCTGGCCCGACGACGTCACCTTCCCGGTGAAGACGGCACTTTGTGCGACCGCCGCAGCGGCCGTCAGGGCGATGCCCGCGAGCGCGAGGAGCGCGCGACGGGGAGCATGTGACCACACACGCGACATGAGGGACCTCGGGGTGGAGATTTCGGAAGTCATGGTCGAGGCGCTCACGGGGTCACCGTCGCCTTCAGGGAGACGCCCGCGCCATCCTCATAGACATCGAGCATGGCATACCAAGTGCCGCTCGCCGGGTTGGCGACGGTGCAGGTCTCGTTGTTGCCCGCCGCGTATGGGCGGCACGTCCACTGCGAGTAGGTCGGCGGGGTGCCGGGGCGGATGTAGAGATCGAAGTCCCCGGTGCCACCGCTCATCTCGAACTTGAGGCTCGTGGAGCCGGCCGGGACGTAGATGCGGTAGAGGATGTAGTCGCCGACCTTGCCACTGATCCCCGTCACCGCGGTCCCGCTCGTGAGCGAGATCCCCACGAGGTTGTAGACGGTCAGGCTCGCCGATTTCTTGGCCCCACCGGACTGGGTCGCGGTGATCGCCGCGAAACAGGAGGTCGCGCCCGTCGCCGGCACGCAGTTGGTGGAGACCCGTCCCGACGCATTCACCGTCGCGACATTGGTGTTCGAGCTCTCCCAGGTGACGCTGACCGCTTGCCCACCCTGGGTGGCGGTCATCTGCACCGGGATCCCCTCATCGACTCCGAGGAAGAGCGGGGCGACCTCGAACTTGTTGCTCACATCGGTGATCTCGTAGTCGTCATTGGTGACGCACCCGAGGGCGCTCGCGACGAGCAACAAGCCGGTGAGCCTCGCGACGTGGCGATTCTTCATGTGGGACTGGCTCCTGGTGAACGATCCGACCCGGACAGCGGACGCTGTCAGGTCACAACGGTGTAACGAGGGGCTAACGTACGACTTCCTATTAGAACGAGCAATACCTCGGTAACACGTCATGGACGCGACGTGGACCCTTCGCGTAACATGACCTCCCGAACATCACCCGAAACCGGGAACCTCTCTGCTCGACCGGAAGGCCACCGCACCCAGACCGACCGCGGGGCAGGCGCGCCCGAGAGGACCTGCACCAGCGACCCGCTCGACCAATAACCCCCGCCCAGCGTGACTGGGCGGACCGGGCCGACCCACCCCTCCCCCTCCAGACGCAGCTGCGCCCCAACCGACGAGGGATTCCGGGTGTCGGTCCCGATGAGCCGTACCCGCAGACCTGGGCGCCCCGTCACATTCTTCCATAGAGTGGTCGGACCGGCGTTCTGTGCGACGGCCAGATCGGGACGCCCATCCGTATCGAAGTCGGCGACCGCGACCCCACGCTGGTCCCCTCGGATCACGATCCCAGACTCGCTGATGCGGAGCGGACGAAAGCCTCCCACGCCATCACCGAGCAGCATGAGCCCGACCCCCGCCTCGAGCCGCGGCGTCCCGATCTCGGTCGGGAAGAGGTTCTGCGACAGGAAGAGATCCTCATGCCCATCCCCATCGAAGTCGGCGACCACCACCCCATGGGCGGGGGCCCACTGCGCCATCGCCGGCAGGGGATGCGCCTCGAACCGCCGCCCCCGGTTCATCAGGAGGAGATGGTCATAGGTCGTCGCGCCGATCCGCGCGGTACGGACCGAGTCAGGGCCGAGCACCGCCATCGCGGACGCCTCGGCGAACTCCGCATGGGTGGCGAAGCGGCGCCGGATCGCGGGGATCGCCGCCCCGAGCCGCGCGAACGACTCCAGGGGCATCTCGCGTCCCGTGACGGAATCGGCGCGTGCGAAGAGGAGCCCGGGTCCCGCCTCACCGAAGGGCCCGGTGATCAGGAGATGCGGGCGCTCAGGTGAGGCGCCCCACGGGAGGTTCCGTCCCCAACTCGTCACGACGAGATCGAGGCGCCCATCGGCGTCGAAGTCGCCGGCGGCGAGCCCATGCCATCGACTCCGGATGCCATCGAGGCCGAGCGCACCGGTCATATCGCGGAAGCGGCCACCTACGTTCTCGAGGATCCGGACCGGACCGAACTCCGCCGCGACGACGAGATCGGGACGCGCATCGCCAACGACATCGACGAGCAGCGCGGACGAGAGGAGGCCGAGGGTCCGGAGGACGGCGGCATTGACCGTGTCAGGGGTGAGACGCCCGCCCGGCCCACCGCGCAGGAGATGCGAGGATGCCGGGAGCGGCCACGCGCCTCCGACCACCCGTGGTGCGACGAAGAGATCGAGCCATCCATCGCCATCGACATCCGCGGCGGCGAGCGCCCCGACGCTCGCGGTGTCGCCGGTGCGCACCGAGAAGCCGGCGGTGGCACCGCGCACCGGATATCGCACCAGGGACGGACGCGCCAACGCCTCGGCCATCGAGGCCGCCTCATAATTCGATTGTCCGACGAGGAGATCGACCCCTCCCTCCGCCCGCGGCCACGGGAGGATCGTCGTGAGGTCGCCGAGGGCGGGCGCACCGAGGGACCGCGACGTGAAACGCGTCCCGACATTCTGCAACAGCGTGAGCGTTCCCCCACGCCCCGCGCCCACGATCAGATCCTCACGGCCATCCCCATCCGCATCGACCCAGGCGAGCCCAGGGCCCAGCTGACTCAAGCGATCGGGGAGGAGCGGCTGCCGGCGGAAGTCATCGAACGGCTGCTCGGCGTGTCGATGCCCCCCGAGCATCGCGGTGGCATCGGCGAAGAGCGGCGTGGGCGTCGAGGTCGTGAGCGACGCCCCCTCGATCGGCCCTGCGCCCGACTGCGCGACCTCATAGAGTCGATTCGCTCGGACGTCCCGCACGATGGAGACGCGACCATCGGGCCATCGCACCTCTAGGGTTGCCGTGGTGTCTGGATCGATCGCGAATGCGAGGAGCGGCTCACTGCCGCTCAGATACAACCCACCAGCGGTCATCTCCTTCTGCTGCGCGGGGAGCGCTCCACTCCGCACCCGCACCACGGCCCCGATGCCGGACCGATTCGCACCCTCGCCACGGAGTCGGACCGCCAGCCGAGGGGCGGTGGCATCGTTCCTATAGAGGGCGGTCGGGGCATCGAGGCGGGAGGCGACCACGTCGAGATCCCCATCGAGGTCGAGATCGGCCAGCGCGATCCCATGCGAGATATCGGGCGTCGCCCCGAGCCCCCACCCCTTGGGCATCGACGCGAAGGTCAGGTCGCCGCGATTCCGGAAGACGATGTTCGGGATCGCGAGGCGCGGGAATTCCTTCTGCTCCTCGTTCCACGGCACCCGCGGAAAGGCATCGCGAATCCGGTCGAACGTATCGGCGTCTCGCGCATCCCAATGATGTCCATTGAGCGTGATCAGGTCCTCGAATCCATCGAGGTCGATGTCGAGGAAGCTGGAGCCCCAGGTCCAATCGGTCGCGGCCACCCCAGCGACGTCGCCGACCGACGCCCAGGTGCCATCGCCGCGCCCCACATGCAGCATGTTCCGCATCCACTGCGGACGGTCGCCGGTCGCGCCCACCGGCTTCGGGAGCGGGGTGTGCGTCGGGATCTGCCGCTGCTGTGCGGCGAGGGTCGGCGCGAGCATATCCGCGGTGAAGAGATCGACGGTGCCATCGCGATCGACATCCCCGAAGTCGACCGACATACAGGTGTTGCTCGTCGCCGCAAGCGCCGCACGCGGGACCAGACGGAAGTTTCCCGCTCCATCATTCAACCAGAACTGATCGGGGTCCTCGAAGTCGTTGCAGACGTAGAGGTCCGGCGCCCCATCCCCATTCACGTCGTAGAAGCGAGCGGCGAGGGTGAAGAAGTCGGGTTCCTGCGCAAGCGGACGTCCCTCGGCGTCACGGAAGCGTGGGCCCTGAATGGGCGTGCGCGTGAAGCGCCCCATCCCATCATTGAGGAAGAAGAGATCGGGGTCCGCACGCTGCGACCGGACGATCCCCCCGAGATCCGGTCGCTCCTCGATCCGATAATCCGCCGCCCATTCCGGCTTCACCGCATAGGAGCCATCGGGGCGCTTGGTCACCACCTGATCGAAGGCGCGCGCCTGCGGCGGATGCACGTCGAGCACGTTGCGGGTCTTGTACGTCGCCACATAAAGGTCGAGATCCCCATCACGATCGACATCGGCCATCGTGAGCGTGGTCGCGCCATAGCCGCCCACGAGTCCACTGGTCGCGGTGACATCGGTGAACCGGCCGGCCCCATCGTTCTGCCAGAGCATCACGGGACCACCGCGCGTCCCCACCACGAGATCGAGATCCCCATCGCCATCGACATCGGCAAAGGTCGCACCGACGCTCAGGGAATCGATGCGGAGCCCGCTCGACTCGGTGATATCCTCGAACCGGAATCCCCCCTGATTGCGATAGAGCGTCGCTCGCCCTGACACGGAGGCGGCGAAGAGATCGGGAGCACCATCCCCATCGATGTCCCCGACCGCGACCCCCGCGCCGATCAGGAGATCACGATTGGTGAGGGCGCGTTGCGCGTCGAGGACGTATTCATGGACGATCCCCGTCTGCGATGGCGTGAGCGCGGTGAAGCCGGCCCGCGCCTCACGTGCCGAGCGTGCGGCATCGCGGACATCGAGGGGGCGCCATCGGAATCCATCCCCGTCCTCCCACGCCCCGACCGTCGGCGCCCGCTCGGTGCACGCGGCCCCCACCAGGACGGCGAGTGCCAGCACCCCATGACGGCCTCGATTCATCGTCCGGTCGGCGTGCGGAGCGCCATGGTCTGCCGGCCGATGCACTCGCCGAGGGTGATCCCGTCGAGAACGGCCGGGAGATAGTGCACGCCCGCCCAGACACGCGACCACGCCACCTCCTCGCGGGCCGCCGAGAACGAGTCGAAGGGCCGCGCCGGCTGCCCCACATCGACCTGACTCGAGTCCACATACGCGATCGTGTCACCCACGAGCTCGATCAGGACCCGCACCGCCGCCGCCGACTGCACCGAATGACCGCTCGGATACTCAGGGAACGGCGGCGTGGGGATCACCGTGCGATAGGCCGGATCGAACACCCGCTGCACATACGCCACCGGGCGTACCACCATCGAGCGATACTTCTCCGCCCAGGTCGCGATGAAGGCATCATGGATCGCGATCGCGGTGAGCGCATAGAGCTCCGCGGCCTGCGGCGCAGTGAGCGCGCGGCGCGCGATCATCTGATTGACCACGCTGATCCAATGGAACCCGGGCGTCCCGGTGGCGACGGGATTGTCAGCCCAGAAGAGGGCGATCTGCTTCTGTTCCTCGCTGAGCACGCGAACCGAGTCGTGAAAGGTCCGCCCCATCGCATGGAAGGGAGAACCCGGTCGCTCCGAATAATCGGGTGGAGGCGCGATCGTACACCGGACGTCCGTGGGCCTACCGAAGGGACGCAGCGTTCCCCAGTACGGCTCCGTCGGCATCATCGGATTGAACGACGGGAGGGTGGTCGTCCCCGCCGCCTTGGGGCG
>CAIVJV010000255.1 GCA_903906325.1 uncultured Gemmatimonadota bacterium | reverse complement strand
GCCTGCACGTTCTTCATCTTGTAATAGTCCATGATCCCGAGGTTCCCCTGCTTGAACGCCTCGGCCATCGCCCGCGGCACCTCGGCCTCCGCCTCGACCACGCGCGCCCGCATCTCCTGCTCGAGCGCCACCGCCATCGCGCGGCGCTCCTCCGCCTTCGCCTGCGCGATCTGCTTGTCGGCATTCGCCTGATCGATCTGCAACTTGGCGCCGATGTTCTCGCCTACGTCCACATCCGCGATGTCGATCGAGAGGATCTCGTACGCCGTCCCCGCGTCGAGCCCCTTGCTCAGGATGTGCTTGGAGATGTGATCGGGGTTCTCCAGGACGTCCTTGTGATTCTCCGCCGAGCCGATGGTGCTCACCATCCCCTCACCCACGCGGGCGATGATCGTCTCTTCACCGGCACCGCCGACCAGGCGATCGATGTTGGTGCGCACCGTGACACGCGAGACCGCGATGAGTTGGATCCCATTCTTCGCGATCGCCGCGATCTTCGGCGTCTCGATCACCTTGGGGATGACCGACATCTTCACCGCCTCGAGCACGTCGCGCCCCGCGAGGTCGATCGCCGCCGCACGCTGGAAGGTGAGGGGGATGTTCGCCTTGTCGGCGGAGATGAGCGCATTCACCACGCGCACCACATTCCCACCGGCGAGATAGTGCGCCTCGAGCTCGTTGAGCGAGATCGAGAGCCCCGCCTTCACCGCGCCGATTCGCGCCGTGATCACCGTCCCCGGCGGCACGCGCCGAAGCCGCATCCCCACGAGGGTCGAGAGCCCCACATAGGCGCCTGAGGCCCACGCCGCCACCCAGAGGTTCACCGGGACGAGGAAGAGGAGGACGCCAAGCCCCGCGATCACGAGGAGGAGGAGTCCGATACCACCACCGATCAGTTCAGCCATGACAGGTCATCTCAGGTCAAAGGTCCACCAACACGACGCACCACGATCCGATTCCCCTCCATGCGGGTCACCACGATCGGCACCCCCGCCTCGATCATCTCCCCCTCGGAGACCACATCCACACGCCCTCCGTCGATGAGGGCGATCCCCGCCGGCCGCAGCGGGGTCGCGGTCTCGCCGCGTTGCCCCAGATGCGTCATCGGGGCCACCACCGGTGCCGGCGGCGCGTCCCCCATCCCCTGCGGGAGCGCGGCATCGAGCACGAGCTGACGACTGAACGGCGTATGCCGGATGAAGCGGAAGGCGATGAGACTCCCGATCAGCGCTACCACCATCGCGAGCGTCACCCGCCCCATCGCCCCGAAGAAGGCGGCCAACGTCGACCCATGCCCGATGAGACTGAGAGAGAACCCGGCGAGGGTCGAGATGATCCCCGCGATCCCCGCGATCCCGAATCCGGGGATCACGAAGACCTCGAGAGTGATCAGGATCAGCCCCAGTCCCACGAGGATCAACTCCTCCCACCCGACGAGCTCCACCGTATAGTGGCCCGCGAGCACGAGGATCAGACTCAGGATCCCGAGCCCACCCGGCACACCGAATCCCGGCGTGCGGAGCTCGAT
>CAIVJV010000254.1 GCA_903906325.1 uncultured Gemmatimonadota bacterium | reverse complement strand
GGCGGGACCACCATCAGGGTGCCCGGCGCCTCCTCGCGCACCACACACCCGACGCGCTCGAGCAGCGTGGCGATCTCCGCCGCCGGCACGCGGTCCCCGAGCACCGCCGCGACGCGTGCCGGCCGCACCGCGACCGCGGGGCGGGGCGCGGGCGCCTCCCCGATATGCGCCATCCCCGTGACGCGGCCACCACCCACCTGCGCGAGGAGGGCCGCCCCGATGGAGAGCAGCTCCCCGAGGGCGGCGCCATCGATCCCGCGCTCGAAGCGATAGCTCGCATCGGTCGAGAGCCCGACCGCGCGGCGGGTCGCCCGCACGAGCGCCGGCGCGAACTCCGCGACCTCGAGCACCACGCGCGTGGTCCCCGCCGTGACCTCGCTCCCCTGCCCACCCATGACCCCGGCGAGCGCCGTCGGGACCGACCCGTCGGCGATCACGAGCAGCTGCGGGGTGAGCGGGCGGGTGACCCCATCCAACGTGACGAGCGTCTCGCCCGCGCGCGCCCGGCGGACCTCGAGGTGCGCGCCACCGAGTCGGTCGGCATCGAAGGCATGGACCGGCTGCCCGAAGCCGTGCAGCAGGTAGTTCGTCGCGTCGACGATGTTGTTGATCGAGCGACCGCCCACCGCCTCGACCGCGGCCCGGAGCCACGCCGGGCTCGGACCGACCGTCACCCCCTCGATCACCGCCACCGCGTACTGCGGGCAATCGGCGCGCTCGGCGATGCGGACCGTGACGCCCGCGACGGCCCCCTCCCGTGCCCCGCGCACGACCGCCTGATCGGGTCGCGGTAGCGCCGCGATCTCCTCCGGCATCCCGAGGGCGACCCCCGTGAGCGCGGCGACCTCACGCGCCACGCCACGATGCGAGAGCAGGTCGGGGCGGTTCGGCAGCACATCGACGACGATCCGCACATCCCCGGTCGGGACGACCTCCAGGAAGGGCGTCCCCGGCGCGGCATCCGTCGCCAAGGTGAGGATCCCATCGTGCTCCTCGCCGAGGCCGAGCTCCCGCGCGGAACAGAGCATCCCGTTCGAGGTGAACCCGCGGATCTTCCGCTTCTCGATCACGAGCCCGCCGGGCATCGTCGTTCCCGTCCGCGCGAAGGGATACTTCGCGCCGACCGTCACATTCGGTGCGCCGCAGACCACCTCGAGCAGGGTGCCGCTCCCGTCATCGACCTTGTTGTACGAGAGCTTCGTCTCGGGGATCCGCTCGCTCTCGACCACCTGCCCGACCACGAAGGGGACGAGATCGGGGCGCAAGGACTCAAGCCCCTCCACCGTCGCGACATGCGCGGTGAGGAGATCGCGGATCGCCTCGGGCGAGCGACCATGCGGGACGAACCGCGCGAGCCAGGCATGCGAGACGTTCATGAGACGAACTGATCGAGGACGCGGACGTCCGAGTCATAGAGGATCCGGATGTCGGGGATCCCGTGGCGCGAGAGCGCCGTACGCGCGGGCCCCATCCCGAAGGCCCAGCCGGTGTACCGCTCGCTGTCCAAGCCCGCCGCCTCGAGCACCGCGGGATGCACCATCCCGGCGCCGAGGATCTCGATCCACCCCGACTGCTTGCAGACCCCGCACCCCACCCCGCGGCAGACCCCGCACCGCACGTCCATCTCCGCGCTCGGCTCCGTGAAGGGGAAGAAGCTCGGACGGAAGCGTGTGGTCGTCTCGGGCCCGAAGAAGCGGCGGGCGAAGTGCGAGAGGGTCGCCTTGAGGTCGGCGAAGGTCACCCCCTCATCCACGACGAGCCCCTCGATCTGCGCGAACATCGGCGCGTGGGAGGGATCGAAGAAGTCGCGGCGATAGACGTTGCCCGGCGCGAGGATGCGGACCGGCGGCGGGTATTGCTGCAGCGTGCGCACCTGCACCGGGGAGGTATGGGTGCGGAGCACCTGATCGGTGCCGAGGTAGAGCGTGTCGTGCATATCCATCGCGGGATGGTCCGCGGGGAAGTTGAGCGCGGCGAAGTTGTACCAGGCGCTCTCGGCCTCGGGGCCCAACGCGATGGTGAAGCCGAGCTCACGGAAGATCTCCACGACCTCGTCGATCACCTGGGAGACCGGATGCACCGCCCCGCGCCACCGGGC
>CAIVJV010000253.1 GCA_903906325.1 uncultured Gemmatimonadota bacterium | reverse complement strand
GGCGCTCTACCAACTGAGCTACGCCCGCAAGACGACCCCCGAAAGGTCGCGTCCCTGGGGGGGCTGGGGCAAGGGCCATCCCCCCGGAGGGAACCCACCTCCCCCGCGGACGGGTTGAGGACGGATGACCCCGGTCGATACCCTCTTCGTGATCGTGGCGACGGCGCTGGTCCTCCTCATGACCCCCGCCCTGGCGCTCTTCTACGGCGGCCTCGTGCGGGCGAAGAGCATCCTCAACACCATGATGATGTCGCTCGTCGCGGCCGGGCTCGTCGGACTCGTCTGGGCGACGCTCGGCTATTCCCTCGCCTTCGCGCCCGGGGGAGAGTTCGTCGGCGGGCTCGGCCACACCCTCCTCGGGGGGGTGGACCTGGTGCCGCGCACCGGGAAGACGATCCCCCATCTCCTCTTCTTCGCGTATCAGGGGACCTTCGCGATCATCACCGCGGCGCTGATCTCCGGCGCCATCGTGGAGCGGATGCGCTTCCCCGCCTACCTCGCCTTCCTCGCCACGTGGAGTCTCGTGGTGTACGCCCCCGTGGCGCATTGGGCGTGGGGCGGCGGGTGGATGGAGCGCCTCGGGATCCTCGACTTCGCCGGCGGGACGGTGGTGCACATCACCGCCGGCACCGCGGCCTGGGTGGCGGCGACGATGGTCGGACCGCGGCATGACCATGGGCGGCAGGCCTACCTCCCGCACAACGTGCCGATGATGCTCACTGGCGCCGCGCTGCTCTGGTTCGGGTGGATCGGCTTCAACGGGGGGAGCGCGCTCGCGGTGAACGGCACCGCGGTGCAGGCCACCGTGAACACGATCCTCGCCCCCATCGCCGCGGTGGTGACCTGGATCGCCCTCGAGTTCCGCCGCCTCGGCCGCGCCACGGCCGTCGGGGCGGGCACCGCGATCGTCGTGGGCCTCGTGGGGATCACGCCGGCCTGCGGCTTCGTGAGCCCCCTCGGGGCGCTCGCGATCGGCGCCCTCACCGCGATCCCCTGCCAGCTCGTGATCCACTGGCGCGCGCGCACCGCGCTCGACGACTCGCTCGATGTGGTCGGCGCGCACGGCACCGGCGGGATCGTCGGCGCCCTCCTCACGGGGGTCTTCACCTCCACCGCGTGGGGTGGCCCCGCCGGCCTCCTCGAGGGCGCGATGCGCCCGCTCCTGCTGCAGACCCTCGGTATCGCGGCGACGGTCGCGTGGACCGCGGTCGCCACCTGGGCGATCCTCCTCGTGGTGCGCGCCCTCACCCCGCTGCGGATCGACCCGCGCGACGAGGCGGCGGGGATCGACGTGCATCAGCATGGCGAGGAGGGCTACTCCGACGGCGAGGGGGCGATCCTCGTCCTCGAACCCCTCACCGCTCGGAGGCGCGCATGAAGCTCGTCGTCGCGATCATCCGCCCGGAGCGCCTCACCGCGGTGCTCGAGGCGCTCTACCGCGCCGACGTGCGCGGGATGACGGTGAGCAAGGTCCAAGGGCACGGCGGGGAGACCGAGCACGTGGAGACCTACCGCGGCACCACCGTGAAGATGGAGTTGCAGGGGAAGGTGCGGCTCGAGATCGGGGTCTCGGAGGTCTTCGTGCAGCCCACCATCGACGCGATCGTCTCGGGGGCGCGCACCGGGGCGGTGGGGGACGGCAAGATCTTCGTCCTCCCCGTGGAGCGGATCGTACGCATCCGCACCGGCGAGGAGGATGGCGCCGCGGTGACCCCGATCGACGGCTGAGCGTCCGCCGTCAGCCCCTCACCACCGGCGCTGGGCGCCGATGGAGAGCCGCACACCAGAGAGATCGATCCGCTCGAATGAGCGGTACGACCCCGCGAGCGGGGCCGACGCCCACTGATACCGGGCCTCCAGCAGGAGGGCGAGCTTCGCGACGAGCGAGACATCGATCCCGGCCGAGAGGAAGGCGGCCCGTCAGAACCACTCAGCCCGTTATGGGCCACGCTTTGCCAACCGT
>CAIVJV010000252.1 GCA_903906325.1 uncultured Gemmatimonadota bacterium | reverse complement strand
GCGTGGGAACCCCCCGCGGTCTTCCGGGTCCTGCAGGAGGCCGGTAACGTGGAAGCGTCGGAGATGTTCCGGGCCTTCAATCAGGGGATCGGGATGATTGTGATCTGCGACACGGCGGCGGCGACGACGATTCGTGACGTTGCGACGGCCGCCGGCGTCGATAGCTGGATGTTGGGCCACCTCCGTCCGGGTACCGGACGGGTTCACCTCGTCTGACCAAGGAGTCCGTCCTCATGCGTCGCCTCGTCGTCGCTTCGCTCGCCCTCGTTGCCCTCGCCGCCCCGGCGGCCGCGCAGACCACCACCACGGGGTGCGCTGGCGCGACCTCGGTGGCCTGCAACAGCCTCTCCGACGTCTTCTCCTCCCTCTCCTCGCAGCTCGCGGGGGCAATCACTGGGGGGAGTCATACCCTCGGCCTCGGGACCACCCTCGGCGGCTTCCCGCACTTCGCCGTGGCGGGGCGAGTGAACGCCGTCTTCAGCCGGCTCCCGGATCCGAAGAACGCGACCGTGGCCGGGGCCACCTCGACCGCTGCCAAGCTCGCCGCCAACGGGGAACTCATCGCCCTCCCGACCCTTGATGCCGCCGTCGGCGTCTTCGAGGGGTTCAAGCTCGGGGTCACCAAGGTCGGTGGCGTCGATGTGCTGGCGAGCGCGACCTATGTCCCGAACCTCGACATCTCGTCGCTCAAGGTCACCCCGAGCGCCCAGTACCAGCTCGGGTACGGCCTCCGCATCGGGATCCTCGAGCAGTCGCTGATCGTCCCGGGCGTCGCCCTCTCCATCCTGAAGCGTGATCTCCCCTCGATGGATGTCGCCGTGAAGGCGAAGGACGCGACGATGTCCCTCTCGAATTACAAGGTAGGGTCCACCTCGTGGCGCATCGCGGCCCAGAAGAACCTCCTCATGCTGCAGGCCGCGGTCGGCTATGGGCAGGAGACCTATGACGCGACCGCTCGTCTCGGCGGCACCGTCGGGGCCCTTGGATCGATCAC
Organism: uncultured Gemmatimonadota bacterium; assembly: GCA_903906325.1. GTDB lineage: Bacteria > Gemmatimonadota > Gemmatimonadetes > Gemmatimonadales > Gemmatimonadaceae > Pseudogemmatithrix. Next base: position 4,896 of record CAIVJV010000252.1, on the reverse strand, counting down.
CGCGAATTCCAAGCTCACCGAGAAGCAGAACACCCTCTATGGTTCGCTCGGGCTCAACCTGCTCCTCGTGAAGGTCGTGGCGGAGGTCGGGCAGACCTCGGGTGGGGATCTCAACCTCCTCAACCCCTTCGACAGCAATCTCACGAAGAAGCGCTACTTCGCGTCGCTCGGCGCGCGCTTCAGCCTCTGACGCGCCACGACCTCGCTCCCCCACCGGGCCTGCGCGACGCGGCCTGGATGCGTCGCGCCCTGCGGTTGGCGCGACGCGGGTGGGGGTGGACGGCGCCGAACCCCATGGTCGGCGCCGTCGTCGTTCAGGGGGGTGAGGTCGTCGGTGAGGGGTGGCACGCCGAGCTGGGCGGGCCGCACGCCGAGGTGGTGGCCCTCACTGCCGCAGGGGATCGCGCGCGTGGGGCCGACCTGTACGTCTCGCTCGAACCCTGCAATCATCACGGGCGCACGCCGCCGTGTACGGAGGCGGTGATCGCCGCGGGGGTCCGGCGGGTGATCATCCCCGTCCGCGACCCCAATCCGGTGGCGCAGGGTGGGGTCGACCGGCTGCGGGCTGCGGGGATCGCCGTCACCGAGGGGGTCGAGGCCGAGGCGGCGGCGGAGCTCAACGCGCCCTTTCTCTTTGCCCAACACCACGCCGATCGCCCCTTCGTCACGCTCAAGCTCGCGGTCTCGATGGATGCGATGCTCGCCCCGCGGGACCGGAGCCGGCTGCAGCTGACGGGGCCGGAGGCGATGCGGGAGGTGCATCGGATGCGTGCGAACGCCGATGCGATCGCGGTGGGGCTGGGGACGGTCCTCGCCGACGATCCGACGCTGACGGTGCGCTCAGGGCGCCGGCCTCGGCAGGCGCCGACGCGGATCGTGTTCGGGGAGGCGGACCGGGTGCCGCGCTCTGCTGCCCTGGTGAAGACCGCCCGGCGAGTCCCCACGTGGGTGATGTCCCGGGGGCCCGGTGAGACCGAACTCCCCGGGGTCCGACGGTTCACGGCCCCGACGCTCGAGGCGCAGCTCGCGGTGCTCCGCCACGAGGGGATCCGCCACCTCCTGGTCGAGGGGGGGGCTGGCCTGGCGGGGGAGCTCCTGACCGCTGGATTGGTCGACCGCCTCGTTATCTTTCGGGCGCCGGTCCTGCTCGGGGCCGGGGCCCTCGCCGCCTTCGGCGGGGTCGAGCTGGACGCCACGGCACCCGGGGAGCTCCCGGGGCGGTGGCAGGTGGTCACGGAGCGGGCCTTCGGGCACGACCAGATGACCGTCTACGCCCCTGCGGCGTCGTCCGCTCGCTGATTCCACCCGCGTCTCACCATGTTCACAGGGCTCATCACGGCGGTCGGTACGGTGCGCGAGGTCTCCACGACGGAGGCCGGGCGTGAGCTCGTGATCGCGGCGCCCTATGAGGGACTGACCGACGGGGAGAGCATCGCCTGCAACGGGGCCTGCCTCACGGTGATCCGGCATGGGGCGGGATGGTACGCTGTCGCGGCGGTGGTGACCACCCTGGAGCGCACCACCATCGGGGAGTGGACCGTCGGGACTCGCCTCAACCTCGAGCGTGCCCTGGCCGTCGGCGATCGCCTCGGCGGGCACATCGTGCAGGGGCATGTCGATGGGGTCGGCGAGGTGCGGCAGGTGGCGCAGCGCGGTGATGCCTGGCTGATCGACGTCGCGGTCCCGCCGACCATCGACGAGCTCTTGGTCCCGCTCGGGAGCATCGCCGTCGACGGGGTGAGCCTCACCGTCAACGCGCTGCCGGCGCCCGGCGTCCTGCAGCTCTCCATCATCGACCACACCTGGCGGCACACGACCTTCAGCACCCTCGCGGTGGGGGATCGCGTGCACCTGGAGGGCGACCTCCTCGCCAAACATCTCAAGCGCCTCGCGGCGCCCCTCCTCACCCAGTGACCATGTTCGGGACCATTGAGCAGGCCCTCGAGGACCTGCGGCAGGGCAAGTTCATCGTCGTCGCCGACGACGAGGATCGCGAGAACGAGGGGGACCTCATCGGCGCGGCGGAGTGCATCACGCCGCAGATGGTGAACTTCCTCATGGAAGCGAAGGGGATGATCTGCGTGGCGCTCTCGCCGGAGCGTGTCGCGGAGCTCGATCTCCCCCCGATGGGCGCGGAGAACACCGACGCGCTCCGCACCGCCTATACCGTGACCGTCGATGCGGCCCCATCGCACGGCGTGACGACGGGGATCAGCGCGTCGGATCAGGCGACGACGATCCGCCTCCTCGCGGCGGCCACCACGCGGCCGAGCGACCTGCGCCGCCCCGGCCATGTCCATCCGCTCCGCGCGCGCGAGGGCGGGGTGCTCCAGCGTGTGGGACACACCGAGGCCGCCGTCGATCTCATGCGCCTCGCGGGGCTGCGGCCCGCCGGCGTGATCTGCGAGATCCTCACCGGCGAAGGCGCCTCGGCGCGGCGTCCCGACCTCGAGCGCTTCGCGCAGACGCATGGGCTCACCTTCATCACCGTCGCCCAGCTCGTCGCCTATCGCTTGCAGCATGAACGGCTCGTCCACCGGGAGGCCGATGTCCGCCTCCCGACCGAGTTCGGCACCTTCCGGCTCGTGGGCTATCGGAACGATGTCGATGCGCGCGAGCATGTCGCGTTGGTCTACGGGGAGGTCGCGGGCGCGTCCGATGTCCTCGTCCGCATGCACTCCAAGTGCCTCACCGGTGACACCTTCCACTCGATGCGCTGCGATTGTCACTGGCAGCTGCATGAGGCGATGCGGCTCGTCGTCGCGGCCGGCGCCGGCGTGATCGTCTATCTCGATCAAGAGGGGCGGGGGATCGGGCTCCTCAACAAGCTGAAGGCGTACGCGCTCCAGGATGCGGGCGCCGACACGGTGGAGGCGAACGAGAGGCTCGGTTTCGCCCCCGACCTCCGGAACTACGGGATCGGCGCGCAGATCCTCCTCGACCTCGGGGTCACCTCGATCCGACCGATCACCAACAATCCGCGCAAGCTCGTGGGCCTGGAAGGGTACGGTATCTCGCTTGGCGAGCGCGTGCCGATCGTCTCCCCGGCGACGGCGGAGAATGCCGAGTACCTCGAGACCAAGCGCACCAAGCTCGGCCACCTGAGGGCGGTCTGATGGCGGAATTCATCGGGATGCCGGACGGCGCGGGGAAGCGTCTCGTCATCGTCGCCGCGCGCTTCAACGAGTCGATCACCGACCGGCTCGTGGATGGGGCGCTCGACGCCTGCCTCAAGCACGGGATGCGGCTCGAGGATGTGGATGTGGTGCGTGTGCCGGGTGCGTGGGAGCTCCCGCCAGCAGTCGCGCGGGCGCTCCAGACCGAGCGCTACGATGCCTGTGTCGCCCTCGGCGCCGTCGTGCGCGGGGACACGCCACACTTCGACTTCGTCGCGGGCGAGGCCTCACGCGGGCTCGCGTTGCTGCAGGGGGAGTTCGGGGTCCCGATCGGGTTCGGGCTCCTCACCTGCGACACGATGGAGCAGGCCGAGGCGCGGGCGGGTGGGGCGCATGGCAACAAGGGTTGGGATGCCACCCTCGCGGTGCTCGAGATGGCCGACCTCTTCGGCCGGCTCGACCTCGCCGATGCGGAGGATGGCGATGCCGGCACGGCTTGAGACGCGTGGGCGCACGCGCGCCTTGCAGGCGGTCTATGCGTGGGATGTGCGCGGGGGCGACGCCGATCTCTCACGGGTCGCGATGCACGTCTGGGACGACCTCGCGATCACCCCGGAGGAACGCGCCTTCGCCGAGGCCCTCGTGATGCGGATCGTCGCCGAGCAACCGGAGATCGATGCCGAGCTCGGGGAGGTGACGACCAATTGGCGACTCGACCGCCTCGGGCACATCGAGCGCTCGGTGCTTCGCATCGCGGCCGCGGAGTTGCTCCAGGGTGGCACCCCGCCGCGTGTCGTGATCCAGGAGGCGGTGCGGCTCGCCGAGCGCTACGGCACGGAGACGGCGGCGCGCTTCGTGAACGGCGTCCTCGACGCGCTCGCACGACGGATCGGCAGTCTCGCGTGAGACTGCTCGCCGTCAACTGGCAGGATCTGGAGAATCCGCTCGGTGGTGGGGCGGAGATCCACCTGCAGGAGATCCTGGAACGGCTCGCCTCGTGGGGCCATGAGGTCGTCCTCCTCTGCGGGGGATGGCCGGGGTGTCCGCCGCGCGCCACGCGGAACGGTGTCGAGATCCATCGCGTGGGGACTCGGCAGACCTTCCCCTTCCATGCGCGGCGCTACTGGGCGCGTCACCTTCGGGCGCGCGACTTCGATCTCCTCTATGAGGACATCAACAAGATCCCGCTCTATACCACGCGGTGGGGGGCGCGGCGCGTCGTCGCGGTGATCCCGCACCTCTTCGGGGGGGCGGCCTTCCAGGAGTTGAACCCCGTGCTCGCCACCGCGGTCTGGCTGAGCGAACGTCCTATCCCCGTGATGTATCGGGGCGTGCCGTTCCAGGCGATCAGCGAGAGCACCGCCGACGATCTCGTCGATCGCGGGATCCCGCGCGACCAGGTGGTGGTCATCCCACCGGGGGTCTCCAGCGACTATTACACGCCCGATCCGACACAGCGCGCTGCGACACCGACCTTCGCGTATCTCGGTCGGCTCAAGAAGTACAAGGGTGTCGATCAGGTGATCCGGGCCTTCGCGCGTGTCACCGCCCCCGGGGCGGTGCTCGAGATCGCGGGGGCGGGGGACTATCGCCCAGCGCTCGAGCGCCTCATCGCCTCGCTTGACCTCACCGAGCGCGTGCGTTTCCTTGGCTTCATCACCGAGGAGGAGAAGCTCGCCTTGCTCCGTCGCGCCTGGGCCGTGGCCCTCGCCTCACCCAAAGAGGGATGGGGCCTCACCAATGTCGAGGCCGAGGCCTGTGGCACGCCGGTGGTCGCGTC
>CAIVJV010000251.1 GCA_903906325.1 uncultured Gemmatimonadota bacterium | reverse complement strand
GGCCGCCGCCCCGGCCGCCGCATCGTCCCCCGCGCCCGTGAAGTCCCCCGCGACGCCCCCAGCCGCCGCCGAGGTCCGGGCCGCGCCCAGCGCCGCGCGCCTCGCCGCCGAGCAGGGGGTGGACCTTGGTGCCGTGGCCGGGACCGGCCGCGGTGGGGTGGTGAGCAAGCCCGACGTGGTCGCGCATCTCGCGTCGCGCGGTGGGGCGGCCCCGACGGCCGCCCCGACACCGGCCGCGCCCGTGAAGGCGCCGGCGGCCCCCGCCCCGGTCCCCGCCGGCACGCGCGAGACCCGCGAGAAGATGACGACGCGCCGCAAGCGCATCGCCGACAATCTCCTCCAGGCGCAGCACGCCACCGCGCACCTCACGACCTTCAACGAGATCGACATGAGCGCCGTCACGGCGCTCCGCGAGCGGATGAAGGCGCGCGTGGAGCAGTCGCACGGCGTGAAGCTCAGCTTCATGCCCTTCTTCGCGAAGGCGGCCTGCCAGGCCCTCAAGGCCTTCCCGGTGGTCAACGCGCAGATCGATGGCGATGCCGTCATCTACAAGCACTACGTGAACCTCGGCATCGCCGTCGCGAGCGACGCAGGCCTCGTCGTCCCGAACATCAAGGACGCCGACCGGATGGGCCTCATCGCCTTCCAGCAGGCGATGGGTGCCGTGGCCAAGCGCGCGCGGGATGGCAAGCTCACGATGGACGACCTCACCGGCGGCTCGTTCACCATCACGAACGGCGGGGTCTTCGGCTCGCTCATCTCGACCCCGATCATCAACTACCCGCAGGTCGCGATCCTCGGGCTCCACAAGACGCAGGATCGCCCGGTGGCGATCGGTGGTCGCGTCGAGGTGCGCCCGATGATGTATGTGGCGCTCAGCTACGACCATCGCATCATCGACGGTCAGCAGGCGGTGCTCTTCCTCGTGCGGCTCAAGGAGCTGATGGAAGATCCCGCCGCGATGCTCCTCGACGACTGACCCTGACCTCCCCGGCGCGGACGCCCGCGCCGGCGCGACCCCCCGGACCGTGACCGACTCGCTCTCCCCCGACCTCCTCGTCCTCGGCGGCGGCCCCGGTGGCTACGTCGCCGCCCTCCGCGCCGCCCAACTCGGCCTCGCCGTCGTCTGCGTCGAGCGCGACCAGACCCTGGGCGGCACCTGCGTCAACGTGGGCTGCATCCCCTCCAAAGCGCTCTTGGGCTCTTCGGAGCACTTCGAATTCGCGAAGCATCACGCCGCCGAGCATGGGATCCAGCTCAGCGGGGTGACGCTCGACCTCGCGACGATGATGAAGCGCAAGGACAGCGTCGTCGCGCAGAACACCAAGGGGGTCGAGTTCCTCTTCAAGAAGAACAAGGTCACCTGGGCCAAGGGGACGGGGACGCTCCGCGCCGGGAACGTGGTCGAGGTCGCGGGCCATGATGGCGTCGTCACCACCTACCGACCGAAGCATCTGATCCTCGCCACCGGCTCCGTGCCGGCGGCGTTGCCCTTCCTCCCCTTCGACGAGGAGCGCGTCCTCTCGAACGTCGGCGCGCTCAAGATCCCTGAGGTGCCCAAGCACCTGATCGTGATCGGCGGTGGGGTGATCGGCCTCGAGCTCGGCTCCGTCTGGCGGCGCCTCGGCGCCACCGTCACGGTGATCGAGTACGCCCCGACGATCCTCCCCGGGAACGACGCCGACATCACCACGGAAGCGACGAAGATCTTCACCAAGCAGGGGATGGTGCTCCACACCGCGACCAAGGTGACCGGCGGGAAGCGCGCGGGTGACACGGTCACCATCGAGGTGGAGCAGGACGGGAAGCCGACGTCCTTCGACGCCGATTACGTGCTCGTCTCGATCGGGCGGAAGCCCTCCCTCCTCGGCGTCGATGCCGCCGCGCTCGGCCTGAAGCTCGGCGCGCGTGGTGAGATCGTCGTCGACGACCAGATGCGCACGAATCTCCCGAACGTCTTCGCGATCGGCGACGCCGTGGGGGGGAAGCTCCTCGCGCACAAGGCGGAGGACGAGGGGGTGATCGCCGCCGAGGTGATCGCGGGGAAGCCGGTGCACATGCACTACCACAACATGCCGGCGGTGGTCTACACCTGGCCTGAGGTCGCGACCTGTGGTCTGACCGAGGCCGAGGCGCGCGCCACGGGGCGCGCGATCAAGGTCGGGAAGTTCCCCTTCTCGGCGAACGGCCGTGCCCGCACGATGGGGAGCACGGACGGGTTCGTGAAGTTCGTGACCGATGCCACGACCGATGAGATCCTCGGCTGCCACATGATCGGGCCGAACGTGAGCGATCTCTTGAGCGAGGTCGTGCTGGCGATGGAGTATCGCGGCACCGCGGACGACATCGGGGCGACGGTGCATTCGCATCCGACGCTGAGCGAGACGGTGAAGGAGGCCGCGCTCGGCGCGCTGGGGCGCGCGCTGCACATCTGATGCGACGCGGGGCGCTCCCGCATGGGAGCGCCCCGCGTGTGCGGCCCGCTTCCGCTCTGCGCTACCTGAGGTAGCGCTCCGTGATGATGTCGCAGTGGTGCAGGAGATGGCCGGCGGTGATCCAGGCGAGGCCGCGCACCGAACAGGGGTGCCCATTGGCGACGCCGCGGCGATCCCACGCCGCGTCCGGCAGCCCCTCGAAGAGCGTCACCGTGGCCTCACGCACCGACTCCAACTCGTCGAGCAGGGAGAGCACGGACCGGGCGTTCGCGCCGCTGAGCGGGGCGTAGGCCTGCTCATCCCACCCGGGGAGCGCGAGGGTGTCACCGCGCGCGATCCGGAGCGCGCGGTAGGCGAAGATCCGCTCGGCGTCGCTGCAGTGGAGGATGACCTCCTTGAGCGTCCATTTGCCCGGGGCGTAGGCCTTGGCGGCCACCGCATCGGGCACGTCATGGAGCAACGCGGCGACGATCTCCCCGCCACCGATCAACGCCTCGACCACATCGCCGTCAGGGACCTGGGCGAAGTAGTTGGCGTAGAACGGCGCATACTCGTCCGCGCCGGGGCGCGTCGAGCGGACCGCGAGGGTCAGCGGTCCGCCAGTCTGGCGAGGACCCGTGCGGCGAAGCCGGCGGGGGCGCGCATCGTGCGGCGACGCGCCGTCTCGGCGTCGATCGCCGCCCAGAGGGCAGGGTTCTCGGACGACGCGAGGGGCACCTCGCGGTCGGCCATCGGCTCCGCGGCGGGCGCGCGGTGGGGCGCGGCGTCCGGGGTGCGGACGGCGTCACGGGGGTCCAGCGATTCGTGGGACATCATGCGTATCGATCCTCCAGGAGCTTCTGCAGCGCCTCACGGGCGCGGTGGACTCGCATC
>CAIVJV010000250.1 GCA_903906325.1 uncultured Gemmatimonadota bacterium | reverse complement strand
ATGGCCGATGGTGATCTGTCCATCCCAGACGAGGCGCCGGACCGATGCCGGCAGGGCGAGCAGGCGCAGCATGTTCGCGACCGTCGAGCGATCCTTGCCCACGATCTCCGCGACCTCTTGTTGGGTGAGGTCGAAGTCGGAGATGAGTTGCTGGTATCCTTCCGCCTCTTCGATCGGATTGAGGTCGGCGCGCTGCAGGTTCTCGACCATCGCGAGCGAGAGGAGGGTCTTATCATCGACCTCGCGTACGATCGCGGGGATCTCCGTCCAGCCGAGTCGCTGCGAGGCGCGGAAGCGCCGTTCGCCCGCGATGAGTTCGAATCCGCCGCCGGCGCGAGCGGGTCGCACGGTGACCGGCTGCAGGAGACCGCTCACGCGGAGCGAGGCTTCGAGATCGGCGAGTTCCTCTTCCTTGAACGCCTTGCGGGGCTGCAGGGGGTTCGGACGGATCGTGGCGATCGGGATCGTCCGGAAGGGGATCGAGGGATCGGTGTTGGCTGACGCCGGGGTCGGTGCGGGGGCTGGGGTGCCCGCGCCCGTGGGGTCCTGGCGGACGGGGGCCTTGGCGAGGAGGGCTTCGAGCCCGCGGCCGAGGCGTCGGCCCTTGTCGGTGTTCATGATATTTCGGTGTAAGTTGTTGCTGTCAAATCACTTAGAGCCTTTTTGCGTGCGTTCGATCAGCTCGTGGGCCACATCCATGTACGACCGGGCGCCGACGGAGGCGACGTCATAGAGGATGATCGGCTTCCCGAAGCTCGGGGCTTCGGCGAGGCGCACATTTCGCGGGATGACCGACTGGAAGACCTTGTTCCCGAAGTATTCGCGCGCGTCGGCGGCGACCTGGCGGGAGAGATTGAGGCGCGAGTCATACATGGTGAGGACCACGCCATCGACCTCGAGCGGGGGGTTCACCCCCTGCTGCAGGATCGTGATGGTGCTGAGGAGCTGGGAGATCCCCTCGAGGGCGTAGTACTCGCACTGGAGGGGGATCACCACCGCATCGGCGGCGGCGAGCATGTTCACCGTGATCAGCCCGAGGGAGGGAGGGCAGTCGATCAGGATATAGTCGTAGCGGTCCCGGACGCGGTCGAGCCCGCGGCGCATCGCGCGCTCCCGGTCCTCCTCCCCCACGAGTTCTACTTCGGCGCCGGCAAGGTCCGGGGTGGCGGGGAGGACGTCGAGGTGCTTGAACTGTACCGAGGGGACGATCGCCGTCTCGATGCGGGCTGGGTCCAGGAGGACGTCGTAGGTCGTCTCGCGGATCGCCTCTCGCTCGATCCCGATCCCACTGGAGGCATTCCCCTGGGGATCGCCATCGACCAAGAGGGTGCGCTGCTCGGCGGCCGCCAGGGAGGCGGCGAGGTTCACGGCGGTCGTCGTCTTACCGACACCGCCCTTCTGGTTCGCGATTGCGAGGATACGGGCCACGGACACCTGAACGTTCGGGGGGTGGAGGGCCGAATATACCGCTCCACCCCGCGACATCCTAGGGTGCGTGTTTCACGTGGAACAGGGGCAGGGGGCAGGGGACAGGAGACAGGTATCAGGTGTCAGGTTGGAGCTGAAGGCGAAAGGCCGGAGGCTCAAAACCAAAAGCGCAAAGCCAAAGGCTCACCGCTGAATTGGGATCTGGAGGCACCCGCGGCCCCTTCCCTCTGACGTCTGACCCCTGACCCCTGACCCCCTGATATCTGATGCCT
>CAIVJV010000249.1 GCA_903906325.1 uncultured Gemmatimonadota bacterium | reverse complement strand
GAGCGGTTCACCGGCGCTGACGGCGTGGAGATCGAGGAGACGACCGACACGAAGATGATGCGGGAGTGCATCGACCGGGTCTTCCGGCAGTACCTGACGCCGCGGGAGCGCAAGATCCTCAACCTCTACTACGGGCTCGAGAGCGGGGCCGAGGCGATGACGCTCGAGCGAATCGGGGAGTTGCTCGGGGTGACGCGGGAGCGAATCCGGCAGATCCGCGAGCGGGCCTTCGACAAGCTGCGGACCTGTCCCGAGGGGCGGAACCTCGCGGGGTTCTGGGCCATCACCTGACGGCGCGATGACGTGGTGGCGACGCGCCCGGCATTCGTGGCGCCGCCCGCAGGGGGTCCGGACTCGCGTCCGGGCCCCCTTCGCATAGGTTCCCTGCGTGACCATGCTGGCCGCCGCATTGGAGCGCATCGTCGGGGTGAGCCATGTCCTCACCCGTCCCCCCGCGCTCCTCGTGTATCGCTCGGATGGGCTCCCAGGGCATCGCGCCCTGCCCAGCCTCGCGGTCTTTCCCGGGACGCGCGACGAGGTGATCCGCGTGATGCGGGTGTTGGCCGAGACGGGGACGCCGTTCGTCGCACGCGGGGCGGGGACCGGGCTCAGCGGTGGCGCGCTCGCCGATGGGGTCGTGCTCCTCGGGCTCCATCGTCTGAAAGGGATCCTCGCGCTCGACCTCGACGCGCGGACGGCGACGGTGGAACCTGGGGTGGTGAACGCGACGCTCTCGCGGGCGGTCGCCCCGCATGGGTTGCACTACGCCCCCGACCCCTCCTCGCAGAGCGCCTGCACCATCGGGGGGAACATCGCGGAGAACGCCGGCGGGCCGCACTGCCTCAAGTACGGCGTGACGCTCGACCACGTGGTGCGCGCGACGGTGGTGCTCCCCGATGGCGAGGTGATGACGCTCGATCGGGGGGAGGGGACCGGCTACGACCTCCTCGGCGCCTTCGTCGGGAGCGAGGGATGCTTCGGCGTGGTGCTCGACGTGACGGTCCGCCTCACGCCGATCCCCGAGGCGGTGATCACCCTGCTCGCCGATTTCACCGCGGTGCGCGCCGCGGCCGACGCCACCTCGCGGATCATCGCGGCAGGGATCCTCCCCGCCGCCCTCGAGTTGATGGACCAGGCGACGATCGAGGCGGTGGAATCGAGCGTCTATGCGGCGGGGTATCCGCGCGATGCGGCCGCGGTGCTCCTGGCGGAGGTCGACGGGGCCGTCGCGGGGCTCGAGGAGGATGCGGTGGCGATCGAGCGGCTCTGCCGCGAGGCGGGGGCCCGCGCGGTGCGGGTGGCACGCGATGCCACCGAGCGCGCGCGCCTCTGGCAGGGCCGCAAGAAGGCGTTCGGGGCGATGGGGCGGGTCGCGCCCCATCTCGTGGTGCAGGATGCGGTGGTGCCGCGGACGCGCCTCGCCGATCTCCTCGAGGAGATCCAGGCGATCGGTGCCCGGCACCAGATCCGCGTGTGCAACGTGTTCCATGCCGGGGACGGGAACCTCCACCCCAACATCCCCTATGACGCCGAGGATCCCGAGGCCTCGGCACGCGTGGCCCAGGCGATGTCGGAGATCATGCATCGCTGCATCGCGGTCGGGGGGACGATCACCGGCGAACATGGGGTGGGCCTCGACAAGCTCGACTACATGCCATCGCTGTTCAGCGGGGAGACGCTCGACGCGATGTGCACGCTGCGGGACGTCTTCGATCCCGCGCGGCGCGCGAATCCCGGCAAGGTGGTCCCGGTGCGCAGCTGCCGAGAGTGGTTGGTGGCGCCCGCCGCCCGACCCACCGCACCGACGCCAGCGCGTCTCGAGGCGCGCCCATGATGGCGACCGCGGAGACGCCGCGCCCTGCGCCCCACCATGCGCCGGCGAGCGCCGAGGCCCTCGCCGCGCTGGTGCGCACGGCGGGGCACGAGGGCCGGCGTCTCCGGATCCATGGGGCCGGTGGATGGCTCGATGCCGGCCATCCGGTCGACGCGACCGATGTCGTCACGACGATGGCGATGACTGGGATCACCGCCTACACGCCGGCGGATCTCACGCTCAGCTGCGGCGCGGGGACGACGCTCGCCGAGCTCGACGCCGCGACGCGCGCGCAGGGGCAGTGGTGCCCGCTGCTCCCGTGGGGGGACGACGCCGGCACCGTGGGCGCGACCGCTGCGACCGCCACCGCGGGGCCCTTCGCGACACGCCTGGGCCAACCGAGTGCCCTCGTCCTCGGGCTCGAATGCGTGGATGGCACGGGTCGGGTGATCCAGGCGGGAGGGCGCGTCGTGAAGAACGTCGCGGGGTTCGATCTTACCCGCCTCATGATCGGCGCCTGGGGGACCGTGGGCATCATCACGCAGCTCCACCTCCGGCTGCGCGCCCGACCGCCGGTGGATCGCACCTTCGTGCTGTCGGCGGCCGCCGCCGCGACGGCGGAGGTGACGACGTTCGCGCGCGGTCCCTCTGCCCCGCTGGCGCTCCTCGCGATGGACCGGGACGCCACGTGGCCATCGACCCTCGGCGTGCGCCCCACCCCGATGGACCCGTCCATGCGGCGCTGGCTCGTACGCGTCGGGGGGGATGCCCCCTTCGTCTCGGCCGCCGTGGATGCCCTGGCCCGCCTCGGCCGACTCGAGGAGATGGATGGGGCGACGGCGTGGCCGCTGGTGCGCCGACACGCGGCACCGCGCGCCACCCCCCACCAGTGGCGCTGGGATCCCCTCTCGCTCCGCCTGCGCGACCGCTTCGACCCCCAGCGGGTCCTGAATCCCGGCCTTCTGGGGACGGTCTGATGACACATGACGCCCTCGTCCCGCCCGCCGCCCCCTGCGCCCTCCCTGGCTCGCCGCTCGCCGAGGCCCGCGATGGACTGGACCGCTGCGTGCACTGCGGCTTCTGCCTCCCCGCCTGCCCCACCTATCTCGCCCTCGAGGACGAGAACGATTCGCCACGGGGACGTCTCCTGCTGATGGGGGCGCTCCTCGATGGGACGGTCGCCCCCGACGATCCCATCGTCGGGACCCATCTCGACCGGTGCTTGGGGTGCCGGGGGTGTGAGACCGCCTGCCCGAGCGGCGTGCCCTATGGTCAGCTCCTCGAGGCCACACGCGCGACGCTCGCGACCCATCGTCCCCTGCCCCGCATCGGGCGCGTGCTGCTCTGGGGCTTCGCGCGAACCTGGGTGCTTCGCTCGGCCCTCGTGATGGCCCGGGTGGTACGCGACCTCGGGATCGCACGGGTCCTCGCGCGGACGCTGCCGGCTCGGATCGCGATGCCCTTCGCGATGCTCGCGTCCACGGCGCGACCCTCCACGGCGCGACCGTTCACCGCGCGTGCCTCGGTCGCGACGGACGGTGTGGGATCACGCGGCACCGCCTCCCTCCTCACCGGATGCGTGATGGAAGGGCTCTTCACCGAGGTGAACCGCGCCACCGAGCGCACCCTCACCCGCAACGGGTGGGCGATGCGTGCGACCGCGGGCCAGCACTGCTGTGGGGCCCTCCATGCGCATGCGGGGGATCTCGAGGCGGCGCGCACCTTGGCTCGGGCGAACATCGCCGCGTTCGAGGCGAGTGGCGCTGAGACGATCGTCCTCAACTCGGCGGGCTGCGGCGCGATGTGTAAGGAGTATGGCCATCTCCTCGCCGCGGATCCCGCGTGGGCCGCGCGGGCGTCGCGCTTCGCCGCGCGGGTCCGGGACGTGAGCGAGGTGCTCGCGGAGGCGGGGCCGGTGCCGGCTTCGACCTCCGCAGCGGCACCGCTCCCCGTCGCCTACGACGCGCCCTGCCACCTGCAGCATGCGCAGCGGATCGTCGATCCCCCACTCGCCGTGCTCCGCGCCGCCTCGCAGATCCAGCTCGTCCCGCTCGCCGACAGCGATCAATGCTGCGGGAGCGCGGGGATCTTCAACCTGATCCAACCGGACGTCGCGACGCGCGTGCTGGCCCCCAAGCTCGCCCAGATCGCGGCCTCGGGCGCGCAGGTGGTCGCGACGGGGAACCCGGGATGCCTCATGCAGATCGGGGGTGGGCTGGTACTCGCCGGGTCCGACGTCACCGCGCGGCACCCGGTGGAACTCCTCGACGAGGCCTACGGCGCCGAGGGACGCGGGCGTTAGGATTCGCGGCATGGACGTGCCGGTGCTCTGTGTGGAATGTGAGGGGGTGCTCGTGGAGACCGCGTCGGCGCGCCGCGCGGCGTTGGCCGACGCACTCGCCGCCGAGGGCCTCACCCTCGACGAGGCCACGTGGACCGCGGTCCGGCATCTCGCGGTCGAACCGGGGGTGATGCGGGCCCGGGAACGACTCGGGGCCCCCGAGGAGGGCACGGCGGTGACGCTGGCGGTGCTGCGGGCCGAACAGGCCTTCGCCGATCGGATGGCGCGTGGGGTCACGCTCACGCCCGCCCTGCTCCCGACCGTGGAACGCCTCTCGGCGGTCGCACGGCTCGCGATCGTGAGTCG
>CAIVJV010000248.1 GCA_903906325.1 uncultured Gemmatimonadota bacterium | reverse complement strand
CCCGCCCACCAGCCCCATCACCGGGTCCAGCCACGATAGACCCGCGTATTTCCCCGCCAGTAGCGCCACGATCGCCAGCACGCTGGTGAGCGCGTCCGCCATCACATGGAGGTAGGCCGCGCGCATGTTGTGATCCGCGTGCCCGCGGCCGTGCTCGTGGCCGTGGCCGTGCTCGTGCTCGTGCTCGTCCGTGTGCTCGTGCTCGTGCTCGTCCACGTGCTCGTCAGCGTGCTCGTGCTCGTGGCCGTGGCCGTGGCCGTGCTCGTGGCCGTGCTCGTGCTCGTGTCCAAGCAGGAGGGCGCAGGCGGCGTTGACGATGAGGCCAAGGACGGCGACCCCGATGGCCTCGTTGAAGCGTATGGTCTCGGGGGAGAGGAGCCTGCGGATGGATTCTCCGATCATCCCGAGGGCGACGAGGCCAAGCAGGAGGGAGCTGGTGAAGCCGGCGAGGGTGTTGATCTTGCGGGTCCCGTGGGGGAAATCCTCGGGGGTGGCCCGCGTGCGCGCGTACCAGTACGCGAGGGCCGTGAGGGCGAGGGCGCCGGCGTGGGTGCCCATGTGCCAGCCGTCCGCGGTGAGCGCCAGGGAGCGGGTGAGGTGCCCGACGATGAGCTCCGCGATCATCATCGCGAGGGTGAGGAAGACCACCCACCAGGCCTGCCTCTCGCGGGCGTGTTCGCGGTGACCGTCGGTCATGGAGCGAGCTTAGTGCAAGAGGCCACGGATCGGCGGCGAGAAGGAGGGCGCCGCCTGGACCGCCGGATCACTCGACACGAGAGAGGCCGCGGCAGATGCGCGAGGGGAGGGCGGGCCCCTCGTAGATGAAGCCGGTGTAGAGCTGGAGCAGATCCGCCCCGGCGTCCAGCATGGCGCGGGCGTCCTCGATGGAGGAGATGCCGCCGACGCCGATGAGCGTGGCGCGCGGCAGGCGCCTGCGGGCCTGGGCGATCATCGCCCGGGAGCGCTCCTTGAGCAGAGGCCCGCTGAGACCGCCGTCGCCCAGGGACGCCACCCAGCCCGCGGGGGAGCGCAGGTTCTCGCGGGAGAGGGTGGTGTTGGTCGCCACGACGCCGTCGAGACCCACGGCGTCCACCACGTCGAGGAGGGCCTCGTAGTCGTCGTGACCGAGGTCCGGCGCCACCTTGAGGAGGAGCGGTAGCAGGGGCTTGCCAGGCCGCGGGGAGCGCCGCGACGCGAGGGCGGAGAGGAGCGTTCGCGCGGCGTCGGCCCGCTGGATGGCCCGCAGGTTCTTCGTGTTGGGGGAGGAGATGTTGATGACGACGAAGTCCGCGACGTCCTCGATGCTATGGAAGCTCTGGACATAGTCCGCGACGACCGCGTCCAGATCCTCCACGGGGATCTTCCTGGATTTGCCGATGGATATGCCGACGGGTACGTCGGGTTTATGGCTGCGGAGGCGCCGCGCGAGGGCGTCGGCGCCGCGGGTGGGGAAGCCGAGGCGGTTGATGAGGGCGCGGTCGAGGGGGAGGCGGAAGAGGT
>CAIVJV010000247.1 GCA_903906325.1 uncultured Gemmatimonadota bacterium | reverse complement strand
GGGGTGATCGTCGGGCTCTCGCTCGGGAGCTGGGAATTCAAGGAGCTGCACGCACCGGTCCCGGCCGCGAAGCGCAAGAAGGCGTTGACCGCGGTCACGCTCTTCGTCGAGGATGTCGCGGGTGCGAAGCGGGCGCTCTCGGCTGGCATCGCCGTCGCCGAGGGCCAGCGGATCGCACGGCGGCTCGCGATGCTCCCGGGCAACATCTGCACCCCGGACTACCTCGCGAAGACGGCGCGGGAGATCGGGACGCGGCATCGTCTCACGGTGAAGGTGTACGGTCGCGCCGAGATGAAGCGGATGAAGATGGGGTCCTTCCTCGCCGTCGCGCAGGGGACGCGGCAGGATCCCAAGCTCATCGCGCTCGAGTACAAGGGTGGGAAGCGTGGTGCCGCGCCGGTCGCGCTCGTCGGGAAGGGGCTCTGCTTCGACACGGGCGGCGTCTCCATCAAGCCGGCACCGGGGATGGAGCTCATGAAGTTCGACATGTCGGGCGCGGCGGGCGTCCTCGGCGCGATGGAGGCGATCGCGCGGATGCAGCTCAAGGTCAACGTCGTCGGGCTCATCGGGGCGACGACCAACGTCGTCGACGGCGATTCGGTCCGGCCGGGCGATGTGGTGCGCGCCGCGAACGGCAAGACGATCGAGATCCAGAACACCGACGCGGAGGGCCGGCTCGTCCTCGCCGACGTGCTCCACTTCGCCAAGCGCTACCGTCCGCAGGCGACGGTGGATGCCGCGACCCTGACGGGCGCGGTGGTGATCGCGCTCGGACATGTCGCGATGGGGGTGATGGGGAACGACCAGGCCGTGATCGACGAGGTGCTCGCCGCGTCGAAGCGCGGCGGCGAGACGGGGTGGCAGCTCCCGCTGTTCGAGGAGTATGCGGACCAGCTCCGCTCCGATGTCGCCGACCTCCGGAACATCGGCGGGCGGGATGGTGGGAGCATCACCGCGGGGTGCTTCCTGGCGGCGTTCGCCGAGGGGATGCCCTGGGTCCATCTCGATATCGCGGGCACGGCATACGCGGAGAGCGATCTCGTCGTGATGCCGAAGGGGCCGACCGGGCTCCCGGTGCGGACCTTCGTGGAATTCGTGCGCGGGAGAGCGCGCTGATCGGCATGCGCTGGCTCGTGGCGGCGATGTTCGGCATCGTCGTCGCGGTCCCGGCGCAACAGGCGCCGGACACCCTGCGCGCCGCGCCGCGGGATACGGTCCGCGACACGATCAAAGCCCCCGTGGCCGTCGCGCCGCGCGGAGCCGCCCCCGACCTGCGCGGCCGCCGGATGGTCTGGGATCGCGAGGCGATCCTCGCCGAAGGGGCGGTGACCCTCACCGACCTCCTCGCGGACGTCCCGGGGGTCACCCCCTTCTTCGCCGGATTCATCACCGCGCCGACCGCCCTGGCCTGGTACGGGCAGGTGGGCCGCATCCGGGTCTTCTACGATGGCGTCGAGTGGGATCCGCTCGACCCTCGGGAGGGCGGGACGCGCGATCTCGCGACGATCCCCATCTGGTCGCTCGAGGAGGTCGCCGTGGAGCGCGTCGCGGGGGAGCTGCGCGTGGCCCTGCGCTCGTGGCGCGTGAACCGCACCACGCCACAGACGCGCACCGACATCCTCACGGGATCCGAGCAGATCAACCTGTACCGTGGCTTCTACGGCAAGCGGACCGACGGCGGTGGGGTGATCCAGGTGGCGGCGCAGCAATTCTCCACGACGAGCGTGCGCACGCGCGGCGACGGGGATGGACTCAGCGCGTTCTCGCGCGTGGGTGTGGCCCGTGGTCGTCTCTCGATCGATGCCGTGGTGAACCGTTTCGGCCGGATCCGCCGCCCGCTCGATCGCTACGTGATCGCCGGGCCGACCCAACGCGAGGCGATCGGTCGGTTCGAGGGCGACGATGCGGTGGGGTACCTGCGGGCCGCTTGGGGCTCGCCGGACAGCACGGGCCTCTGGGCGCAGGCCATCGCGGCGGGGATCCGCCATCAGGAGACGGGGGATTCCACGGCGGGCGCCGACACCGCGGTCGCGCAGACGCAATACGTCCTGTCCGCGGGGGGGCGCCGGTGGGGCCTCGACCTCAGTGGGACCGCTCGGCTCCGTGCGCAGGCCGGGGAACAGCGCGTCGCCACCCAGCTGCGCGCCGGCTGGCAGTCGCGGTGGGCGCAGGTCGCGGCCCTGGCCGAGACCGGTGGCCCCGATTCCACGCGCCGGCTCGATCTGACCCTCGCGGCGACCCCCCTGCGATGGGTCCAGGTGATCGGGGCCCATTCGATCCACACGCCGGAGGATGGTGCCGCCGGGGGACCATCGCGGACCACCTCGCGGCTGGAGGCGGCGGTGACGCTCTGGCGCCGGACCCTCAGCGTGGGCGCGATCCAGCGATCCGCGGGTGTCACCCTCGGCGCACCGGTCTTCGACGCGCGCTTCCAGGCCGTCGAGACGCCGGCGTCCACCGGCCTCGAGGTCGGGGTGGCCGGGCCGCTCCGTGGCCCGTTCGCCTTCTCGTGGCGTGGGGTCCGATGGCAGGAGGCGGCCCCCTACCGGCCCCAGGTCGAGTCTCGGGCGGAGTTACGGGTCGGGACCGGATTCGAGAGGCAGATCGCCCGCCGGACCTTCTATCTGTCCGCCGCGCTCACCCATGAGTACCGGGGGCCGGTCGAGTTCCCGGTGGCGAACGGGGCGGTCCTCCGGACGGAGGGCGCGGGGGTCTATGGCTCGATCCTCGATATGCGGATCGGCTCCGCCCACGTCTTCTGGCATAACCGCAACGCCCTCGGCCGGGTGTTCGAGACCGTCCCAGGCTACCTGATGCCGCGCCTGGTGCAGCTGTACGGGGTCCGCTGGGAGTTCTGGAACTAGGCCACGGGAGCTTGCTCAAGTGCCTATCGTAGCGTAACTTATGAGGCTACGATGATTCGGTCCATGACGGGGTTCGGGGCGGCGGACGGGACGGTCGGCAACGTGCGCGTGAGCGTCGAGTTGCGGGCGGTGAACCATCGCTTCTTCAACCCGAGCATCAAGTTGCCGAGCGCCCTCGCGCAGTGGGAGGCCGAGGTCCGTGAGGCGTTGCGGCAGCGGATCGCGCGGGGGCATGTGACCGCCTTCGCTCGGATCGAACAGGGTCCGTCGGAGGGGCCGGTGATCGACGAGGCGCGCTTCGTCGCCTACGCCGCGGAGTTGCGTCGGTTGCAGGACACGCATGGCCTCGGGGGCGACCTCGACGTCGCGACGATCCTGCGGATGCCGGATGTGGTCCGCTCGGTGAAGGATGACGAGGCGCTGGGCGAGGCGACGGCGGCTGAGTTGGTCGCCATCGTCGTGGCGGCCGCCGAGGCGTTGCAGGGGATGCGGTCGGCCGAGGGAGCCAGGTTGGCGGCGGTGATCGCGGAGCGTCTCGCCCTGGTCGAGGCGGCAGTGGCCCGGATCGCCGAGCGGGCGCCGGAGCGATTGGCGGCACAGCGGCAGCGGCTCCGTGAGCGGGTCGAGGAGCTGAGCGGTGGGGTCGCGGTGGACCCGCAGCGGTTGGCGCATGAGGTGGTGTTGCTGGCGGACAAGCTCGATGTGGGCGAGGAGCTCGATCGCTTCGCGGCGCACATCGCGGCCTTCCGCGAGACGTTGGAGGGCGGGGGGGCGGAGCCGGTCGGGAAGCGGCTCGGATTCCTCCTCCAAGAGCTGTTGCGGGAGGCGAACACCACGGGGAGCAAGGCGAATGACGCGCCGATGCTCCAGGCGGTGGTCGCGATCAAGGAAGAGCTCGAGCGGATCCGCGAGCAGGTGGAGAACCTCGAGTGAGTGGGGTCGCCTTCCCGGTGGTGCTCTCGGCGCCATCGGGGGCGGGGAAGACCACCATCGCGAAGCGGCTGCTCGCCTCGCGGCGGGATCTCGGCTACTCCGTCTCGTGCACCACCCGGGCGGCGCGCGCCGGGGAGGTCGATGGGCAGGACTACCACTTCCTCTCGCGCGACGAGTTCGACGCGCGGGTGGCGCGCGGGGAGTTCGCGGAGTGGGCGGAGGTGCACGGGCATCGCTACGGCACGCTGCGCACCGAGGTGGAGCGGATCCTGGCCAGTGGGCGGCATGTGATGCTGGACATCGATGTGCAGGGGGCGCGGCAGGTGACCGCCGCCTTCCCGGACGCGGTCACGATCTTCGTGGTGCCGCCGAGCGTCGAGGTGTTGGTGGCCCGGTTGCTCGGGCGGAAGTCAGAGGATGCGGCCGCGTTGGCGCTGCGGTTGCGGAACGCGCGACTGGAACTGCTGGATGCTCCGCGGTATCAGCATCTGGTGGAGAACGACGATCTCGACCGCGCCACGGCACGGGTGGGCGAGATCATCGCGGAGGAGGCCCTGCGGCGGGTGCGGTTGCCCGCCTTGGGGGCGCAGGTGGAGGCGTCGATCCGGCATCTGCTCGCTGGACTCGAGGCCGGCCCGTCGGCATAGTGTAGGATCACCGTTTCACGTACCGAGGCACCCATGCAGGTCTTCACCCCCAGCGATGTCACGCAGCATGCGACCAACAAGTACCTCTCGGTGCTGGTGGCCGCGAAGTTCGCCCGCGTGTTGAACGAGTTCCCGCGCGACCGCTCCAAGGCGGAAAAGAAGCTCACGACGCGGGCGCTCGAGGATCTCTCCCGCGGCGACATCGAGTACCGCGTGGTCCCGCGCCGCCGTCCGCGCGGCGAGTAAGCACCCCGCCGGGGAGGTCCGTCGCCGATGCGGCCCTTTGACGGGCGTCGCATCCTCCTCGGTGTCACCGGGGGGATCGCGAGCTACAAGACCGCCTGGCTCGCGCGGCTCCTCACGCAGGCCGGCGCGCAGGTCGACGTCGTCCTCACGCGGTCGGCCAAGGAGTTCATCGGCGCGGTGACCTTCGAGGCGCTCACGGGGCGCCCGGTCCACGCGACGCTGATCGGCGAGGGGCACGCGCTCGATCATATCCGCCTCGCCAAGGCGGCCGAGCTGGTGATCGTCGCGCCGGCGACCGCGGAGTTCCTCGCGCGCGCGGCGCACGGCCACGCCGACGACCTGCTCCTGGCCTGCCTCCTGGCGACGACCGCGCCGGTGCTGGTCGTCCCCGCGATGAACGACGCGATGTGGGCGAATCCGCAGGTCCAGGCCAATGCCGCGCAGCTTCGGAGTGCCGGGCGCGTGGTGCTCGATCCCGGGGTCGGCCCGCTGGCCTCCCATGATGAAGGGTCCGGTCAGGGCCGCATGCAGGAGCCGGAGACGATCCTCGCGCAGGCGGGGCGACTCCTCGAGGCGAAGGGGAAGCTCGTGGGGCGCCGCGTGCTGGTGACCGCCGGCCCCACGCGCGAGCCGCTCGATCCGGTGCGCTACCTCTCGAACCACAGCACGGGGAAGATGGGGCTCGCGCTCGCGGCCGCGGCCTGGCGCCGCGGCGCGGAGGTCGCGTTGGTGCACGGGCCGCTCTCCGTGCCGCTGCCGCCGGGTGGCGGCCTCTGCACGACGGCGGTGGAGACCACGGCGGAGATGGCGGCGGCGGTCGCGCAGGAGCTCCCGCAGAGCGACATCCTCATCATGGCGGCCGCCCCGGCGGATTTCCGCCCGGTGGAGGTCGCCTCCGCCAAGCGCAAGAAGACCGGGAGTGCCCCCGCGCCGATCGTACTCGAGGAGACACCGGACATCCTCGCGACCACCACGGGGGTGCGCCAACCACACTGCGTCGCCGTGGGCTTCGCCCTGGAGACCGACGACCTCGAGGCGCATGCGGCCAAGAAGCTCGCGGCCAAGTCGCTCGACCTCGTGGTCGCGAACAGCGCGCGCGAGGCGGGGGCGGGGTTCGGCTTCGATACCAACCGCGTGACGATCCTCGATCGCGACGGGGGAATCGAGGCGCTCCCGCTCCTCTCCAAGGCGGAGACCGCTGACCGGATCCTCGACCGGATCGAGGCGC
>CAIVJV010000246.1 GCA_903906325.1 uncultured Gemmatimonadota bacterium | reverse complement strand
GCCGCGGGAGTACAACGACCGGGCGTACCAACGGCTCGCCGCCGAGCGACTCCGCGCGCTGTGAGCGCTGAGGCCTCCCCGGCGGCCCGCGCCACCGCCCTCCGTCGCCAGCTCGACGCGGCGGCGCACGCGTACTACGTCCTCGATCGCCCGACGCTCAGCGACGCGGCCTATGACCAGCTGTTCCGCGAGCTGCAGGCGCTCGAGCGGGACCACCCGGAGCTCGCCGATGCCGACTCCCCGACGCAGCGGGTGGGCGCCGCCGTGGGGGCGAGCCATCTCGCGAAGCACACGCACCTCGTCCCCATGGGCTCGCTCGACAACGCGTTCGACGAGGCGGAGCTCGCCGAGTGGGAGGGGCGCCTCCGGAAGCTCACCGGCGACGCGGTGGCGACGGCCGGCTACTGCTGCGAACTCAAGATCGATGGCGCGGCAATCTCGTTGACCTATCGCGACGGCGCCCTCGTCTCCGCGGCCACGCGGGGCAACGGGAGCGTGGGCGAGGAGGTCACCGCCAATGTGCGGACGATCCCCGACATCCCGCGGCATCTGGCGGGGACCGGGTGGCCATCCCTCATCGAACTCCGCGGCGAGGTCTTCATGACCTTCGAAGGGTTCGAGCGGATGAACGCCGAGCGGGTGCGCGCGGGGGAGCCGGTCTTCGCGAACCCGCGGAACGCCGCCGCGGGCGCGCTCCGACAGAAGGATCCCCGGGAGACCGCCAAGCGCCCGCTGCGCTTCTTCGGCTACGCCTTCGCCGTGCCAGGGGCGGCGCCCCTCCCCTTCCGGTCGCAATGGGAGCTGCTGGAGACGCTGGTGGCGTGGGGGATCCCGGTCGCACCGGCGCGGCGCCACTGTGCCTCGCTCGAGGCCGTGCACGACTGGGCCCGCACCCTCGAACGCGAGATCCGTCCGACCCTCCCGTTCGCGATCGACGGCGGCGTGGTCAAGGTGAATGCGTTGGCGTTGCAGGCCGAGCTGGGGGTGATCGGGGGGCGCGTGCCCCGATGGGCGATCGCGCGCAAGTTCGCCCCCGACCTCGCCGAGACCACCCTGCTCGACATCGAGGTCCAGGTGGGACGCACCGGGGCCCTGACGCCGCGCGCCGTGCTCGCGCCGGTGGAGGTCGGCGGCGCGACCATCACGTATGCCACGCTGCACAACTTCGACCTCATCGCGGAGAAGGACCTCCGCCTCGGGGACGTGGTGCAGGTGAAGCGCGCGGGCGAGGTGATCCCGCAGGTGATCGGCCCGGTCCCCGAGCGGCGCACGGGCACGGAGCGCACGGTCTCGGCGCCGCGGCGGTGCCCCGTCTGCGCGACGCCGGTCGTACGCGACGAGGCGGAGGTCGCCATCAGCTGTCCGAACGTCGCCTGCCCGGGCCGCCGACTCGAGGCGCTCGCACACTTCACCTCGCGGGAGGCGATGGATATCCGGGGGCTCAGCCACCAACGCCTCGAGCAACTCATCGCGGCGGGGCTCGTGACCGATGTCGCCGATCTCTATGCGCTCACCGCCGAGCAGATCGGGGGTCTCGAACGGTTCGCCGATCGGAGCGCGGAACAACTCGTCACGGCGATCGCCGCCTCCAAGACGCAGCCCCTCTCGCGCCTGCTGCATGCGCTCGGCATCCGCCACGTGGGGGCGGAATCGGCGAAGCTCCTCGCGCGGGCCTTCGGGACGATGGCGGCGCTCACCGCCGCGACGGTCGAGCAGCTCGAGGCACTCCATGGCGTGGGGCGGACGATGGCGGAGGCGGTCCACGCCTGGGGCCACGATCCGGTGGTCCGCGCCCTCCTCGCGAGACTCGCCCAGGCCGGCGTGCGCATGGATGAGCCGCAGGCCGCGGTGGCGGACGGGCCCTTCCGGGGGCTCAAGGTGGTGCTCACCGGGACCCTCCCGACCCTCGGCCGGAGCGAGGCGACCGCGCTCATCGAGGGGGCCGGGGGGAAGGTCACCAGTGCCGTCTCCAAGGCGACGGACCTCGTCGTCGCCGGGGAGGAGGCGGGGAGCAAGCTGGAGAAGGCGACCGCCCTCGGCATCCCCGTCATCGACGAGCCGGAACTCTTGCGGCGGCTCGGCCGCTGACCGTTCATTCCCCCCGCCGATGACCGCGCCCACGCCTGATCCCCTCGCCCTCTCCTCGGTCCCGCACACCTCGTTGCGGGCCCTCCGATCCGCCCTCGTGCGGGATCTGGGCGACGGGTTCGCGAGCGTCCTCCAGGAGGCCGGGTTCGCGGGGGGGGCCTCCG
>CAIVJV010000245.1 GCA_903906325.1 uncultured Gemmatimonadota bacterium | reverse complement strand
CGGCATCAGGTCCGGGGTGAACTGGATCCGGCTGAACGCGAGATCGAGCGACTGGGCGATGGTCTGGATCAGGAGCGTCTTCGCCAGCCCCGGGACCCCGACCAGGAGGACATGGCCCCCGGCCAGGACGGCGGAGATCATGTTGTCGATGATGGCGTGCTGCCCGACGATCCGCTGCCCGATCTGGGTGGCGATCTCACCCCGGGCCCGGGCCAGGGTGGCGAGGAGCTCGAGGTCGCGGGAATCGGTGGTCGACACGAGGGGCAGGGGACAGGGGAGGACGGCCCCGCAATCTACCCGTTTTCGGAGGCGGGGCGACCGACGCCCCGGGGGCCGCAGACCCTCTAACCTCAAGGCCGGTTTCGCTTGCGCTTTTTTTCACAAGCTCCTACGATTCAAGGCTGTCATGCCTGAGGATCCCCGCTCCTCCCTGGGCACCGTCGGACGGTTCGCCGGGCTCGGGTTCCAGCTCGTCGCCTCCATCCTCCTCTTCCTCTATGGAGGGCAGTGGGTGGACCGGCGGTTGGGGACGGATCCGATCTTCCTCCTCCTCGGCGTCTTCATCGGGGCAGCGGCGGCCATCTATTCCATGTACCGGAGTCTGATGGCCGAGCAACGACGAGAGGCGGCGCAGGACGCGGAGAAGCGCCGATGAGAGCGTGGCTGCGGTTCGCCGTGCTCTCGACGGCGGTCATCACCGGGCTCGCCTGGCTGGCGACGCTCCGATGGTCGGATCCGATGCTCGCCCGCGCGATCTGGTCCAGCGCGGCGCTCGCCTCGGTGGTGCAGATGGTGAGTTTCGCAGTCGCACGACCGCTCATGGGTGCCAACCCGATCGCGGGCTGGGGACTCGGGTCGATCGTGCGGTTCGCGGCGGTGATGCTCCATGCGGTGATCGGCGTCCCCGCACTAGCCGTCCCCTCGGGGGCGGCGCTGGTGAGCCTGGTGGGATTCCTCTTCGTGACGATGTTGTTCGAGCCTCTCTTCCTGAGATCCTGATGCTGCTGCGCGCGTTCCTCGCCTCGTTCGCCCTCCTGACCCTCGCCGCCGCGCCCGCGCGCGCCGAGGGCGGGGCCGCCGGTTGCCATCTCCCCGAGATGGGTCACTCGGCGGAGAAGGTCGACATCATCACGCCGCACATCACCAACGGCGACCATCTCGAGATCCCGTACTACAAGTTCCCGTTCTTCATGGAATGCACCCTCCCGAAGTGGAAGCCGGTGCACCTCGGCGGGCTGGAGATCGACCTCTCCCCCACCAAGCACGTGGTCTTCCTGGTCCTCGGGAGCACGATCCTCTTCCTCGTCATGCTCATGGTCGCCCGCGCGCATCGCCGGGCGATGGCGCAGGGGGGCGTCCCGGCGGGGGGCACGAATGCGATCGAGGCGATGATCCTCTACATCCGCAACGAGGTCATCCTCCCGAACGTCGGGCACCACGGCGAGGGCTTCGTCCCCTACCTGCTCACGGCGTTCTTCTTCATCCTGACGCTGAACCTCCTGGGCCTCGTGCCGTATGGGGCGACGGCCACGGGCAACATCTCCGTCACGGCGACGCTCGCGATCCTGACCTTCCTCACGGTGGAGATCGCCGGGATCCGGGCGAACGGCCTCGGGTACCTCAACACGATCTTCTACTGGAACAACGAGCTCCCCGCGGCGATGCGGCCGGTGATGTTCCTGATCATGAGCCCGGTCGAGATGATCGGGAAGCTCACCAAGCCGTTCGCGCTCGCGATCCGTCTCTTCGCCAACATGACGGCGGGGCACATCGTCGTGCTCGCGCTCATGGGGCTGATCTTCGAGTTCGGCAACCTGATCTCGGGGGCCCCGCTCCTCATGGCGACGCTGATCATGGTGCTCGAGCTCTTCGTCGCCTTCCTGCAGGCCTTCATCTTCACCTT
>CAIVJV010000244.1 GCA_903906325.1 uncultured Gemmatimonadota bacterium | reverse complement strand
TGCCAGGTGATCGGGACCGGGACGCCGGAGCGCACCGCGGTGGGCGGGGTGAAGAGCTGTGCCGCGCGGGCCACGACCGCAGGGGTCGCCTGTCGCAGGGGCGCGACGTTGTCGAGCACCCAGAAGCCGCGGCCGTGCGTCGCGATGACCAACTCGTTCGCCTCGACGATCAGGTCGGCGACCGGCACATCGGGCATGTTGAGGCGGAGTGACTGCCAGCTCGCGCCATCATCGTACGAGAGGTAGACGCCGTGTTGTCCCGCCGCGTAGAGCAGGCCGCGCCGTGTGCCATCCTCGCGCACCGCGTGGATGTAATCGTCGGCGCGGATCCCATTGACGATCTTGGTCCAGGTCGCGCCGTAGTCGGTGGTCTTGAAGATGTACGGCGCGAAGTCGTTGAGGAGCGGCTTCCGCACCGAGACATAGGCGATGCCCGAGTCGAAGCGCGAGGCGTCGATCTGGCTCACACGGCCGAAGTCGGGCATCTCGCGCGGGGTGACGTTCTTCCACGTCTTGCCGCCATCGCGCGTGACATGCACGAGCCCATCGTCTGAGCCGGTCCAGATCACATTCACGTCCCGCTTCCCCGGCGCGACGCTGAAGATCGTCGCATAGACCTCGGGACCATTCATATCGCCGGTGATCGGGCCGCCGGACTTGCCCATCGTCGCGGGATCGTGCCGCGTGAGATCGGGGCTCAGCACCTGCCAGGTGGCGCCACCGTCGCGCGTCATCCAGAGCCGCTGCGACGAGACGTAGAGGCGCTTGGGGTCGACGGTCGAGAAGATGATCGGGAAGGTCCACTGCCACCGCTCGCGGATCGCCGAGCTCGGCTCACCGGAGTAGAACCAGGGATAGGGGTTCACCTCGCGGGAGAGCCCGGTGCGGCGATCGAACTTGTCGACGTACCCGCCGTTGTTGGTCCCCGAGTAGAAGAGATCGGGATTGCGCGGGTCGGCG
Organism: uncultured Gemmatimonadota bacterium; assembly: GCA_903906325.1. Lineage (GTDB taxonomy): Bacteria > Gemmatimonadota > Gemmatimonadetes > Gemmatimonadales > Gemmatimonadaceae > Pseudogemmatithrix. The sequence goes on along the minus strand of CAIVJV010000244.1, from coordinate 785 downwards.
GCGATGTAGCCGGGCTCACCACCACCGGCCACATAGCTCACCGCCATCCCGCCCGCGGCCGGATCGCGATACCCGGGGCCAGGGCCGCCGCGCGTGCTATCCGCCCCGCGCTCACCGCTGTACATCGCCACCCCGCCGCGGGCCGCGCCGATGTTCCAGTTGTACGGGACGCAGAGGGTGCTGTTGTCCTGCTGCGAGCCGCAGACATGGAACGGGATGTGCTTCGTGGTGATCGCGTGGTAGAACTGCTCCGTGGGATAGTCCTGTGCCGTGTAGGTCTTCCCGAGGTCGGTGGTGACGGTCCCGCCCCCATCGTTCGCGACGACGAGGTGCTTGGAGTCATCGGGATCGATCCAGAGATCGTGGAAATCGCCGTGCGTCCCGTTCCCGATGTTGGTCAACGTCTTGCCGCGGTCAGCCGACCGGAAGAACGAGGTGTTCTGCGCATAGACCACATCGGCGTTCTGCTGATCGGCGAAGAGATGGGTGTAGTAGAAGGCGCGCTGGCGGATCGAGCGGTCGCTGTTCATGAGCGTCCAGGTCGCGCCGGCATCGTCCGACATGAAGAGCCCGCCGTTCTCGTTCTCCACCTGGGCATAGACGCGATTGGGATTCGCCGCCGTGAGCGCGACGCCGATGCGCCCGACGAGGCCGCTGGGGAGGCCTGGATTGCGCGTGATCTCGCGCCAGGTCTCTCCGCCATCAGTGCTCTTGAAGAGGCCCGAACCGGGGCCACCCGATGACATCTGGTATTCCTTGCGGTACGCCTCCCAGAGCGCCGCATA
>CAIVJV010000243.1 GCA_903906325.1 uncultured Gemmatimonadota bacterium | reverse complement strand
CCTCACGGCGCGCCGTCGGTCGGTGCGCCCCTCCACGCTCACCGGACATCCTATGCATCGGATCCGTGCGCTCGTGATCGCCGGCTGCCTCGCCCTCACGGCGACAGCCTGTGACGACTTCCTCGATGTGAACGAGAACCCGAACGCCCCCCAGACGGTCTCGGCGAATCTGTACCTCTCGCCGATGCTGCACTGGCTCGTCAGCTCCCCGCAGTGGGATGGGCGCTTCGTCTCGCGCTACACGCAGATGTGGACCCTCCCCAGCGGTTCGACCACGCCGAGCACCTGGGACCGCCACGGCTACGACCCGGGCTCCGACAACGGGGGCCAGCAGTGGCGTGACGTGTATTGGAACCATGGACAGAACCTCGTCGACATGATGAGCAAGGCCCGCGCCGAAGAGCGCTGGGACCTCTTGGGCGTCGGATACGTCCTGAAGGCGTGGGGGTGGCAGGTGCTCACCGACCTGCATGGCGAGATCATCGTGAAGGAGGCGATCAACTCCAACACCTTCACCTTCAACTATGACTCCCAGGAGTATGCCTACACCGAGGTGAAGATCCTCCTCGACTCCGCGATCGCCCTCCTCCGGCGCACCGACGGGGCGGTCAACCAGGCCTATATGGCCCGGACCGACTTCATCTACGGCGGGGACCGGAACAAGTGGCGGAAGTTCGCCTTCGGGCTCTTGGCGCTCCACCTGAACCACTACTCCAACAAGAGCACCTACAAGCCCGCGGATGTGATGGCGGCGGTGGACTCGTCGTTCGCGAGCAATGCGGATGACGCGCTCCTGCTCTTCCCGGGGACGGTGAACGACGACCGGAACTTCTTCGGGCCGACCCGCAACAACATGGCGAGCTACCGGCAGACCCGGTTCGCGATGAGCCTCGTGGACGGCACCGTCTTCACGGGCGTCGTCGACCCGCGTCGGAACCGGATGTTCGTCCCCTCGCCGGACTCGGTGTACCGCGGCCTCGACATCAACACCGGGGTGCTCCCGACGGCGACGCAGGTGCCGCTCACCATCTGGCGCTCCACCTCGCAGGCGACGGCGATCGGGAGGCCGGCGCTCTACCTCTTCGACGACAAGTCGAAGTTCCCGGCGATGACCTACGCCCAGCTCCAGTTCGTGAAGGCGGAGGCGGCGTTCAAGGCGGGGAACCGAGACGTGGCACGCGCCGCCTATCTGAACGGCATCGGCGCCCACATCGACTTCGTCAATGCGCGGAACTCGGAGATCGGGGCCTCGGTCCCGACGATCACCTCGGCGGAGCGCTCGGCGTTCCTGGCGAGCCCCGTGATCGCCCCGACGGCGGCGAACCTCACGCTCTGGCAGATCATGAGCCAGAAGTACATCGCCCAGTGGGGGTGGGGGTTCAACGAGGCGTGGATGGACCTGCGTCGCTACCACTACACCGATCTCGACCCGACGGGGACGATCCAGGTCTTCCCGGGCTTCGCGACGCCGACGAACCTCTTCGCGGATAACAGCGGGAAGGTCGTCCAGCGGATCCGTCCGCGGTACAACTCGGAGTATGTCTGGAATCGTCCGGGGCTCGACGCGGTCGGGGGACTCGCCCTCGACTACCATACCAAGCTCCTCTGGATCACGGAGAAGTGACCATGCCGACTCTCCGCTCGCTCTCGGCGCTCGGCGCCGCCCTCCTCCTGACGGCCTGTGGGCTCGACCTCGAGACCACCGCCGTGCAGGACATCACCGCCCCCGCTGACGGGGCCTACGTCCGGTTCTTCAACTTCGGCGCTGGCGCGCCGAGCGTGAACTTCTACGCGGGCGACACCAAGATCACCGCGATCGCCTCGGCCACCGGGGTGGAGGCCGCCTCCGGTGTGGCCTATGGCGGCGTCGGCAACGGCGGCCTGTACTCCAATCTCCGCCCTGGTGCGTACACCTTCGCCGGTCGGATCATCGGGGCCGCGGTCGACAACGGCCTCCCGATCTCCCAGATCGCCGGTAACGTCGCGGCCGGGAAGTACTACTCGGTCTTCCAAGCCGGTCTCTACGATGCCGTGAATAAGACGGTCACCGGGTTCGTCGTCGAGGACCCGATGCCGGCGGCCTTCGACTATTCGCAGGCCTACGTCCGCTTCGTCCATGCGTCAGGGAATACCAATCCCATGACGTTGACGGTGACCAACACCGTGTCGTCCGTGGTGTTCACCGTCGGGACGACCGTCGCCTTCCGGAACGCCAGCGGGTTCTCCACGGTGCCGGCGGGGACGTACAACGTGGCGGGGAGCTGCGGCGCCACCTGCAACTCGACGGGGGCCGGGAACGCCACGACCGCCGTCTCCCGCACCGGGATCACCCTCTCGGCGGGGCGCTACTACACGATCGCCCTTCGTGGAGACGTGACGCTGAACCCGGCGACCACCACGCTGGCGAACCGTCTCCAGTTCGATTTCACAGCGAATCGCTAAGCGGCCGCACCGCAGGAATGACGACGGGGGGCGGTCCGAACGGACCGCCCCCCGTCTCGCGTTCCTCCCACTCCCTTAGCTCAGGCGCAATGGCAAGGCGCGGAGCCGCTCCCCGGTGAGCAGATACAGCGCGTTCGCCACGGCAGGGGCCACGGGCGGCAACGCCGGTTCCCCCATCCCCGTCGGGACCTCGGTGCTCGGGACGATGTGCACGTCAACGACCGGGGCCTCGGTGATCCGCAGCATCGGATAGGTATCGAAGTTCGCGGTGGTGATCGTCCCCTCCGCGATGCGGATCTCGCCATGGAGCGCCGCCGAGAGCCCATCCAGCACGGCCCCCTCCACCTGCTGCCGGATCCCGCGGGGATGCACGGCGAGCCCGCAATCCACCGCCGCGGTCACGCGATGCACGCGGATCTCGCGCGCCGCGCTGACGGAGACCTCGGCGACCTGCGCGACGAGCGACCCGAAGCTCCAATGCAGCGCGATCCCACGGGCGCGGGGGCGGCCATCGGGCCCCGGGGCACGCGTGGTGCCCCACCCCGCGCGCTCGGCGGCGAGAGAGAGCACCCGGGCCGCGCGCGGATGCTCGCGGAGGTGCGCGAGGCGAAAGGCCAGCGGATCCTGGCCCGCCGCATGCGCGAGCTCGTCGATGAACGACTCGAAGAAGAAGGCCTGATGCGAGTGCCCCACCGAGCGCCACGACCCCACCGGGACGGGGAGCTCCACCTCCGCATGCGCCGAGCGAAGGTTCGGGATCTCGTAAGGCTGGTCCCAGGTCCCTTCGGCGGTGGTGCGATCGGGGCCGACGGAGGTGATGCCGATCCCGACCCGCTGGCTCAGCGCCTTCCATGGGGTCTGCCCCGCCGAGTGCGCGGTGAGGGCGACGAGGCGGCCCTGCGCATCGAGCCCCCCCTCGATTCGTGAGGCGGCGGCGGGGCGGAACATGTCGAAGCGGAGGTCATCCTCGCGTGACCAGATCACCTGCACCGGGATGCCCGGCATCGCCTTGGCGACCGCGGCGGCCTGCGCCACGTAATCGACCTCGAGTCGGCGACCGAAGCCGCCGCCCAGGAGCGATTGGTGCAGGGTCACCTGATCGGGATCGCGATTGAGCACCCGCGCCACGGCGTCCCGCGCGAAGCGTGGGACCTGCGTGCCGCACCAGCACTCGGCGCGCTCGCCGTCGACGCGCACGGTGGCTTTCATCGGTTCCATCGTGGCGTGTGCGAGGTAGGGGGCCTCGTAGCGCGCCTCGATAGTCTTCGCCGCGCGCTCGAGCGCCTCCGCTGGATCGCCGACCTTCCGGAAGGGGAGCCCTTTGTCAGTGGCGGCGACCTCGTGCAGGGTGCGCATGATCGACGCGGAATCGAGCGCGGCATGCGG
>CAIVJV010000242.1 GCA_903906325.1 uncultured Gemmatimonadota bacterium | reverse complement strand
GGGGCAGGAGTTCGCGGTGATCATGGACTTCGGGCTCGCGAAGGCACGGGAGGTGGGGGCGGAGCTGAAGAAGCTCACCTCCACCGGGATCGTGCTCGGCACGCCGGAGTTCATGAGCCCCGAGCAGCTCCGTGGGAAGCCGCTCGACGGGCGCACCGACATCTATTCGCTCGCGCTGATGGCGTTCGAGATGCTCACCGGGAAGCTCCCGTTCGAGGGGCGGAATCAGCAGGAGATGATGATCGCGCGGCTGCGGTCGGAGCCGACCCCCATCCGGAAGGTGCGGTCGGATCTCCCGTCGACGGTCGAGGCGGTGTTGCTCACGGCGATGGCGCGCGCGGCCGAGGATCGATACGCGACGGCGCCGGCGTTCGCCGAGGCGCTCCGCGTCGCCGCGGGGTGAGTGCGTCGCGCGGCGGTGACGAGTCGGGGCCGAGTCTCGCGACGCGGCTGACCGCGCTCGCGTCGCGGCTCTTGATCCGCCGCGTGATGGCGGCGCCGACCTTGGAGCTCGTCCGCGTACGTCGCGCGATGCGCGCGCGTCGCCTGCTCCCCGCGCTCCTCCCCCGCACGGTCGCGGTGGCGCCGACGACCCTCGGCGGGGTGCCGGGGGAGTGGTGCCGTCCGCGGGGGCACGATCCCGCACGCGCGATCCTCTATCTGCATGGCGGGGCCTATGTCGCAGGGCGGATCGAGGACTTCCGGCCCTTCGCCACCTGGCTCGCGGCGCGGAGTGGGATCGCCGTCTGCTCGCTCGCGTATCGGCTGGCGCCAGAGCATCCCTTTCCCGCGGCCCTCGACGATGCGCTCGCCGCGGTGCGGGCGCTGCGCGCGCAGGGGATCGCCCCGGACCGACTCGCGATCGTCGGGGATTCGGCCGGCGGCGGGTTGGCGCTCGCGACCACGCTCGCGCTGCGGGAGGCGGGGGACCCGCTCCCTGGGGCGCTCGCGGTGCTCAGCCCGCTCACCGATATGGCGGCCACCACCGGGTCCCGTCTCACCAACGCCGTGCGCGACGATGTGCTCTCGCTCCGGCATGCGGAGCGGCTTGCGCGGTGGTATGCGGGCGCGACCCCGCTCGATGCGCCGCTCCTCTCCCCGGTCCGAGCCGACCTCACCGGCTTCCCGGCCACGCTCATCCATGTGAGCGACGCCGAGGTCCTCTTGGATGATGCGACGCGGCTCGCCGAGCGCCTCCGTGAGGGGCGCGTCCCCGTGACGCTCGAGGTCTGGCACGGGCTCCCCCACGACTGGCATGCGAGCGTCCCGCTCACGCGCGAGGCGCGCGAGGGGGTGCGGCGGGTGGGGATCTTCCTCTCGCGACAGCTGGCGTCCGCGCGCGCCTGAGCGCGCCGCCGCGCCTCAGCGCCCGCGCTGCTGGAGCTCCACCAGGAGGCAGCGGTCCTGCACCACGTCGATCCCGGCCTGCGCCAGCCGCTCCGCCACCTCGTCGTGCCGGATCCCGAGCTGGAACCAGACCGCGCGCGGGCGCGCCGCGAGAAGGTCATCGAGATGCGCCGGGATGTCCTGCGGGCGCCGGAAGACGTTCACCAGGTCCACCCGCTCCCCGATCCCCGCGAGGGTCCGGTGCACCGGGACCCCAAGGATCTCGGTCACCTCCGGGTAGTAGACCGGCACAGGGATGATCCGGAAGCCGGCGCGCTGGGCGTAGGCGGGGACGTCGGAGGCCGGGGCGGGGCGGTCCCCCGTCTTGATCCCGAGGACCGCGATGGAGTGGGTCCGGTCGAGGAGGGTGGAGATCCCCTCAGGGGTCTCGATCAGGTGCGGGCGCCAGTCGGTCATCGCCGTGAAATCAGGGGCTCCGGGGAGTAGATTCAAGGGTTGTCCACCCTGACCTACCCCCCGCGGAGAGACCCCATGCGGATGCTCGTGCTCGGTGCCGGCCTACAGGGCTCGGCGTGCGCCTATGACCTCCTCCAGAACCCGGCCATCACCGAGGTCCGCCTCGCCGACCAGCGGGTCGACCGGCTCCCCCCGTTCCTCCAGCCCTACCTCGGGAAGGGGCGCCTGACCACGATCCAGCTCGACGTGAAGGATGCCACGGCGGTCGCGGCGGCGATGCAGGGGGTCCAGAGCGTGATGTGCGCCCTCCCGTACTACCTCAACCTCCCCATGACGGAGGCGGCGATCGCCGCGGGGGCCCACTTCTGCGACCTCGGCGGGAACACCGAGATCGTCCAGCAGCAGCAGCGCCTGCAGGCCCAGGCCAAGGCCAAGGGGGTCACGGTCGTGCCCGACTGCGGGCTCGCCCCCGGGATGGTGAACATCCTCGCGCAGCTCGGGATCGATCGCTGTGAGACGGTCGATTCGGTGCGGATCTTCGTCGGGGGGCTCCCGCAGCACCCTGAAGGGCCGCTCAACTACCAGATCGTCTACTCGATCGAGGGGGTCCTCGACTACTACACGACCCTCTCGTGGATCCTCCGCGATGGGAAGCAGCAGCAGATGAAGGCGCTCTCGGAGATCGAGCCGATCCACTTCGACGCGCCGGTGGGGGAGCTCGAGGCCTTCCACACGGCGGGCGGACTCTCGACGATGGCGTTCCGGTACCAGGGGAAGATCCCGAACATGGAGTACAAGACGCTCCGGTATCCGGGTCACGCCAAGATCATGGAGGCGATCCGGGAGCTGGGGCTCCTCGAGCTCGAGCCGGTGCAGGTGAAGGGGACCACCGTGGTGCCGCGCGAGGTGGCGATCGCGCAGATGCAGCCGCGCCTCACCAAGACCAACTCCCCCGACCTCGTCGCGCTGCGGGTCGTCGTCACGGGGACGAAGGGGGGGAAGCCGGTCACGCACACCTTCGAGCTCGTCGATCGCTACGACGCGGCGCACGGCATCAGCGCCATGATGCGGACCACCGGCTACTCGCTCTCGATCACGGGGCAGCTGCAGGCCGAGGGGGCGGTGACGCCGGCCGGCGTCCATACCCCGGACGAGTGCATGCCGGGGGAGCGCTACATCGCCGAGTTGGCGAAGCGCGGGGTGGTGATCAGCGAGAGAAGCTCGCCAGCGTGACGCCCATCGCGTCGATCGCGGTGCGGGCGCGCCAGCGGTCGGTGCCGTTGTAGATGAACGAGAAGGCGAGTTCCTCGCCGTTCTTGGCGGTCACGTAGCCCCCGAGTGAGACCACCTCGCCGGTGGTCCCCGTCTTGGCGCGCAGGTTGCCCTGGGCCGCGGTGCCGCGCATCCGGTTCTTGAGCGTCTCGGTCCGTCCCGCGATGGGGAGCGAGGCCTGCAGCACCGGCGCCCAGGGGGCGGAGACCGAATAGTCGAGGAGCTGGATCATCGACCGCGGGGTCACACGATCGAGGGTCGAGAGCCCGCTCCCATCGGCGGCGAAGACCGCGCGCCGGGGGATCCCCACCCGCTCGGCCAGGAAGGTGCGGAGCGATTCGTTCGCGATCACCGCGGAGCCCACGGCCCCGGAGGAGCGGGCGGTGTTCCGGAAGAGGAGTTCGGCGAAGTGGTTGTTGCTCTCGCCGTTCATCGTGGCGACGAGCGTCGCGACCGGCGGGGAGTCCCAGGCGGTGACGACCTGCGCGGCCGCGGGGGCGCGTCCCACACGGGTCGCGCCGGTGACGCGGACCCCCTGCGCCTCGAGGGCGGCGCGGAAGGCGGCGGCCACGAACTGCTCGGGCTGCTCGACCACCACCTGATAGGTGCGCGCGGCGCTCCGTGCCCCGATCCACCCACTCACGCGGTACTCGTTGGTGAGGGTGTCCTGCCAGACGCGGATCGAGGCGCTCCGGGAGTTCGGCCGCACCGTCACGGCGGAGCGGAGCGCGAGCCCACTCACGGGCTGACCGAACGTCACCTGCGCGCCGCGGGTCGAGGGGCGCACGGTGATGGTGGTGAGGTTCTCGTTGTAGGAGAGCGCGGAGACGCGCGTCCCGTAGCTCGTCTGCAGATGCCGGGCGCGCCACCCATCGGGGACGCGCTGACCGTCGAAGGCCGAGGCATCACCGACGAGGTCCCCACGGATCTCACGGATGCCCGCGGCGGCGACCTGCGCGGCGAGGGCATCGAGCGGATGGAGCCCCGGGACCCCGCCGGCGACGCGCGGGGCGAGGGAGGGGTCGCCGGCGCCCTTGAGGATCAGGTCCCCGGCGAGGACGCCCCCCGAGCGGACCGATCCCGTGCGGAGCACCTGGGTGCGGAGACGGTGGTTGGGACCGAGGCGTTCCAGGGCGATCGCCGCGGTGTAGAGCTTCATCGTCGAGGCGGGGAGCAGGAGCTCGTCGCCGTTGTGGTCGTAGAGGGTGTCGCCGTTGGTGAGCGAGACGACCATCACGCCCCAGCGTCCGCTCTTCGTCGCGTTGGCGACGAGGGTCCGGAGGTGCGACTCGAGGGCGGAGGCCCCGGTGAGCACGGCGGCGACGAGCTTCGGGCGCGGGGCGGCCTTGGCTCGGCTCGACCCCGTGGCCGATCTGGTCTTGGCCGCCGTCGTCTTCGTGGAGCGCTTCTTCGTGCTGGCCGTCGTCTGCTTCGCCGTCGTCTTGCTCGTGCCCGTCGCGGTCTTGGCGGCCGACCCTTGGGCGCCGATCGGATCGGCGGGGGTGGCAAGGCACAGGAGCCCGAGGAGGAGGGCGGCGGGAAGTCGGCGCATCAAGGAATGGTACCCGGCAGAGGCGATCGTGGCGACGGGGTCAGGGCGACGCGGTCACCAGGAGTGACGACCGGCCCCCCTATTTGGTGACGAGCCCCGGGACCTGCGCCGCCGCGCGGTCGTCGCGTTGCGAGGTGGCCCATTTGAAGAAGACCACCGCGGTGAGCAGATAGAAGAAGAGCCCGCCTGGGATCCACATGATGAGGCCGCCGAGGCGCTGATCCTCGAGTGGGGAGAGGCCCCAGAGGCGCGGGGCGCTCGCGTAGGCCGGGTAGAGCACGTGGTCCGCATAGACGATGAAGATCGAGACGATCGTCATCGGGAGCGTCATCAGGAAGCTGTAGAGCATCTGCCCCGGGTAGCTCAGGCGCGGGAGTTCCGGCATCGGGCTCACCAGAGGCCACCAGACCAGGACCGCCGTCACGAGGAACATCAGGTGCTGCACGATGTGCACCTCGTGGTGGTACATCGCCGAGTTGTAGAGGGGGGGGAGATGCCAGGCGGCGAGGACGAGGTTGAAGCTCGCGAAGGCGACGCTGGGGGTGGTGATCGTCCGCGCGAGCGCGGCGACGGCGGGGATCCGGAGGGCCGGCCGGAGCATCCACCCCGGGGTGCCGAGCAGGAGCAATGGCGGCGTCACGAAGGTGAGCACGAGGTGCTGCACCATGTGGCCGGTGAAGAGATAGTAGTCGCTGATGTCGTGGATCGGCCCGTTCAGCGTGAGGAACATCGCGAGCAGGCCGCCCGCGACGCTGAGGTGCTGGCCGAGGGTGAGGCGCTCGCCGGTGGCGCGGTGGGCGGCGCCGCGCCAGAGGTAGAGCCCCCAGAGCGCGAGGAGCCCGATGACGGTGCTCCAGTGGACGGTGAAGCCGCCCTGGGAGAGGTCGACCTGCGGGTGGAGGAAGAGGGTCGGCGTGCCGATCAGAGCGAGATCTTCGCGAAGAGGAAGAGCAGCGCCAGGATCGTGGCCCCGGCGATGATCAGCGGGCCGGTGAAGAGCGCCTTGAAGAGCTTGTGGTCGTACTTGAGGTGCATGTAGAAGAGCACCACGATCGCGAACTTGGCCGCGCTCATGAGGATGAGCGAGGGATTGAAGAGCGGGGACGCGACCAGGGCCGGGATGTAGTAGGCCCAGACCTCGACGATCGTGATGACCGTGAGGATCACGGCGACCTTGAGGTAGGTCGCGCCGGTGGGGTGCGCGTGCGCGGGGGACTTGGGGTCGTGTGCCATGCGGGCCTCGCGCTACTGGATGAGGTAGATGAGGGTGAAGATCACGATCCAGACGACGTCGACGAAGTGCCAGTAGAGCGCGGCGATGTCGACGACGAGCTCGTCCTTGGGGCCGAGGCCGCGGGTGCGGTCGATCCAGAGGAGGCTGAAGAGCCAGAGCACCCCGACGGTCACGTGCGCGCCGTGGAAGCCGGTCAGCGTGAAGAAGGTGGAGCCGAAGAGATTGGTCTTGATCGTGAGCCCCTCGCGCACGAAGGCGGTGAACTCATACGCCTGGAAGCCGAGGAAGGTCGCCCCGAGGAGCGCGGTCGTGAAGAGCCAGAGCTGCGAGGAACGCTGCGCGCGCGTCCACCAGCCGGCGTTCGCCGGGAGCGGGGTGCCCTTGAGCTGCACGGCCTGGAGCGCGAGCACCATCGCGAGCGACGACATCAGGAGGACGAAGGTCGACGCCGAGGTCACCGGGATGTCGAGGATCGCGGGGAAGACCTTCCCGGCGGCGTCGGTGTACTCGGTGTGCGGATAGGGCCCGACCAACGACTTCCCCTTGTAGATGAGGTAGGTCGAGATCAGGGAGGCGAAGAGCATGCACTCGGACCCGATGAACGCCCAGATGGCGATCTTCCGGTGATCGAGCCCGGTGGTGGTGTGGTGCGTATGCGCGTGGCCGTCGTCGTGCCCGGCGATGGCGTGGGATGCCATGAGGTCAGGGTCTCCGATTACTCGAGGGGGGAGGTCAGCCAGGCATACAGACCGCCGATCAGCATGGCGGCGCCGCCCAGCGTGACGGTCATCGCCACGGCGAAGAGGTCGTTGCGCAGGAAGAGGAGGCCGCTGAACATCACGACCAACCCGAGCGCGGTGAAGGCGGGCTTCGCCGTCGGGTAGGGCATCGGGATCCCGAGCGCCTTGGCGGTGTGGGTCTCGGTCTCCTCCTTCAGGGGTGACGGCCCCGGGGTCCCGGTGTCGCCGTGCGCGTCCTCCCCCTCGTGCCAGCTCGGGGTCTTGAGGTCCCAGAGCGGGTAGCGCGAGGTCACGGTGGGGATCTGCGCGAAGTTGTACTCGGGCGGGGGCGAGGGGATCGCCCACTCGAGGGTGGCCGCGCCCCACGGGTCGCCGCCGGCGATCACGCCGCGCGTGCGGCTGCGGACGAAGTTCCAGACGAAGACCGCGGTCGCGATCGCCAGCAGATAGGTGCCGTAGGTCGCGAGGAGGTTGAAGAGGTCCCACCCCTGACCCGCATCGTACGTGTAGATGCGGCGCGGCATCCCGAGGAGCCCGCTGAAGTGCATCGGGAAGAAGGTGAGGTTCATCCCGATGAAGTTCAGCCAGAAGTGCACGTTGCCGAGCCGCTCATCCAAGAAGCGGCCGGTGATCTTCGGGTAGTAGTGATAGATCCCGGCGAAGATCCCCATGATCGACCCGCCGAAGAGCACGTAGTGGAAGTGCGCCACGACGAAGTAGGAGTCGGTCTGCTGGAGGTCGGCCGGCGGCGAGGAGTGCATCACGCCGGAGATGCCGCCGATGGTGAACATCGCGATCAGCGCGATCGCGAACTTCATCGGCACCGTGAAGCGGACCTCGCCCGCCCACATCGTGGCGATCCAGTTGAAGATCTTCACCCCGGTCGGGATCGCGATGAGCATCGTCATCAGCGAGAAGATCGAGTCGGCCACGGCCCCCATCCCCACCGAGAACATATGGTGGGCCCAGACGCCGAAGCCGAGGAAGCCGATCATGATCCCCGAGTAGACCATCACGTTGTAGCCGAAGAGCGGCTTCTTGGAGAAGGTCGGGAGCACCTCCGACACGAGGCCGAAGGCGGGGAGGATCAGGATGTACACCTCGGGGTGCCCGAAGACCCAGAAGAGATGCTGCCAGAGGAGGGGGTCGGCCCCCTGCGCGATCGCATAGAACGTGGTCCCGAAGAAGCGATCCATCAGGAGGAAAACGAGCGCGACCGTGATCGGCGGGAAGGCGAGGATCAGGAGGAACTGCACGACGAACGACATCCAGGTGAACATCGGCATGCGCATCAGCGTCATACCCGGCGCCCGGAGGTTGATGATCGTCGTGATGAAGTTGAACGCGGCCGCGAGCGACGAGACGCCGAGGACCTGGAGGCCGATCACCCAGAAGTCGATGTTCGGGCCACTCGAGAACTGGGTGGTCGTGAGCGGCGCGTAGCCGAACCACCCGCCATCGGGGGCGACCTGGAAGAGGATCGGGACGGTGATGAAGATGCCGCCCAGCAGATAGACCCAGTACGAGAAGGCGTTGAGCCGTGGGAAGGCGACGTCCCGCGCCCCGATCTGCAGCGGGATCAGATAGTTGAAGAAGGCGGCCGAGAGCGGCATGACGGCGAGGAAGACCATCGTCGTGCCATGCATCGTGAAGAGCTGGTTGTACGTCTCGGCCGAGACGAAGCCCATGTTCGGGCGCGCCAGCTGCGTGCGGATGAGGAGCGCCTCGAACCCGCCGATCAGGAAGAAGGCGAGCGCGGTCCAGAGATAGAGCGTCCCGATCCGCTTGTGATCGGTGGTCGCGATCCAGCTCCAGAGCCCGGTCGAGGACGCGGGCACCGCAGTGGCGCGGGCGGGGGCGGCGAGGGTGGCCATGGGGATGGTCTCCGGTCTACTTGAGCGCCAGCAGGTAGGCGACGACATCGGCGATCTGCCGGTCATCGAGCCCGCCCGTATTGGTCATCTTCAGGATGGGGTCGTACTCCCCGCGGCCGATGGTGTTCATCAGCGAGCCGGGCTTCATGTGCCGCGCGTTCTTGATCCAGCGCGCGAGGGTCGGGGCGTCGTTCTTATACAGGCCGCCGGCGATCGTGTGGCGCGAGGCGATGTGGGTCAGGTTCGGACCGATCTCCGAGACCGCGCCCGGGACGCCGCTGATCGCATGGCACCCGATGCACCCGCCGAGCATGAACCCCTCGGTCGCGCCGCGCACCGGGTCGCCACCGGCGAGGAGCGCGTCGTCGAAGGTGAGCCCTGCGGGGATCGGCGTCTGCGGGAGCACATGCGGGAACTCGGTCTCGAGCCGCTCACGCGGGAAGACGTACCCCGTGGTCGGGGCCGGGGCCGCGGCGCTGTCCGCGCCCGTCACCTGCGCCACCGGGGTGACCGGCGTCGTCGGCGCGGGGGCCGGCGCGGCCGAGAAGACCGCCGGCGAGGCCTGATGCGTGGCCCACGCCGCGAACTCGTCCGGCTGCACCGTGTAGAGCCGGAACTTCATGTTCGCATGGCTCGACCCGCAGTACTCGGTGCAGAACCCGTTCCACGCCGAGGTGCCGAGGTCGGCGTTCGGGGTGAACCAGAGATAGTTGGTCTTGTTCGTGATCAGGTCGCGCTTGCCCCCCATCTGCGGGATCCAGAAGGAGTGCAGCACGTCCTTGGTGGTGAGCTCGAACTCCACCGTCCGGCCCACCGGGACGTAGAGCTCGTTGGCGGTGACGACGCCGAGCTCGGGGTAGCGGAACTCCCACCACCACTGGTGCCCGATCACCTGCACCTTGAGGGCGCCGGCGGGAGCGTCGGCCTGCGTCTGGAAGATCGTCTTGACCGTCGGGATCGCGATCAGCACCAGGATCAGCGCCGGGATCACCGTCCAGGTGATCTCGAGGGCGGCATGGCCATGGATCGGGCGTGGCTTGGGGCCCCCCGGCCGCTTCCGGTACTTGATGATCGTATAGACGAGGGCGACCTCGACCACGACGAAGACGATCGTCCCCCAGAAGAGGAGGCGTTGGAAGAGCGCGTCGATCGCGGTGTTGAAGTCGGTGTGGTGGTTGAACGTGGAGTTGGGATACTCCGTGAACCCACACCCGGCGAGCGCGAGCAGGGCCACCGCGGCGAGCGCGGAGGGAGCTGCGTGACGCAACGACAGCTTCGGCATCAGTTGATGAGGCTGGGGGGAAGGCAGTGGCCCATGCGGGGCCGGAGCCACCGGAGGGACGACTACGGACGAGCCCCAGAAACCTAGCCCACCCGAATGGGTGGGGGCAACAATCTGGGCAGTGCTGAGACTGGGGGGTCGTCGCGTCGCGTGGCAGAGCGCCGCCGACCACGATACCTTCGCCGAGTTCGTCGCCCGACCCTTCGCCCCGCCCCGCCATGACCACTCGTCGCGACTTCCTGACCTCGACCGCCGCCGCCGCGGCCGGCCTCACCCTCGTCCCCGCCGCGGCGCAGGGCGGGGAATCCCCCCGCACCGCCCCCTCGGCTGGTCCAGCGGCCACACGCGCCCCCCGCCCGGTCGTCATCTCCTCCGGCAACGGGATCCGCGGGGTGAAGGTCGCCTACGACCAGATCGTCCGCGGCACCGATACCCTCGACGCGATCATCGCGGGGATCAACATCCAGGAACTCGATCCCGACGACCAATCGGTCGGGCTCGGCGGCTTCCCCAACGCCGACGGGGTGGTGCAGCTCGACGCGAGCTGCATGCACGGCCCTACCAAGCGGGCCGGGGCGGTGGGATGCCTCGAGGACATCGCCACGCCGAGTCTCGTGGCGAAGGC
>CAIVJV010000241.1 GCA_903906325.1 uncultured Gemmatimonadota bacterium | reverse complement strand
TCGGCGGCCGCGATGATCTCGCGCACGGTGATCGCGTCGGCCGAGCGCGAGAGCCCATACCCGCCCTTGGCCCCGCGCGTGCTCTGCACGATCCCCGCGCGGCGGAGCCGGAGCAGGATCTGCTCCACGTAATCGCTGGGGAGGCGCTCACGCGCCGCGATGTCGCGCCCGGTGACCGGCCCATCCTCGGTGCGGCGCGCCAGATGGAGCGCGCAGATGAGACCGTACTCAGCCCACGTGGTGATGCGCATGGGACGGAAGATGCGCCCGGGTCCCCAAAAGGGACAAGGGCACTCGGGACATGGGACCGCGCCGCACCACCGCCCCGCCGTAGGGCATCAGCGCGGGGAGAACGCGCCGATGGGGCGGGCGAAGCTGGACAGGACGGTCAGGGTCGTCCGGTCATCGATCTCGAGCTCCCGCGAGCGGAGCCGGATCATCCGAGACTCGCGCAGGCCGGGGGCCGCGTTCCGCCATCCGGTCAGGAGCTCGGCGCGGATCGTCGCCGATCCATCATCCGCGAACCCGCAGAAGACCTGCTCGTTGAGCTGCCCGTTGCTGAAGGCGTTGCCGTAGCGAAGGGCGACCGTCATGAGCGAGCCCGACACCGGCGCGGCGGTCCACGCGAGCGGGAGGTTCGCCTCCGCGGTCTCCGGGATCCCGATCGAGTCGGCGGTGAACGCCTCGGCGGTCCGCAGGATCACCGTCGCCGCCGGGAAGCCTGTCGGACTCCCGGGGATCTCCACGGTGACGGTGTCGCCCGGGGTGAAGGGGATCCCGGTGCGTCGGACGGGTCGGTAGACGAAGGCCCCGAACTCCACGGCGCCGCGCAGACTGTCGCGCTGCGCACCCACCCGCGAGAGGAGGGCCTCCCCCGCGCTCATCGTGGGGAACGAGGAGCCCACGAGCACCGGCGGCGTGTAGGCGGCCACCACGCAGGAGTCGGCCGGCGGGGGCGTGTACCGTAGATCGGTCTGATCGTAGAAGACCGCCTCCGGATCCATCACGTACCCTCGCACCTCATCGGTGAACGCGGCGTAGGTGACGAGCCCGAAGCGATTCTTGGAGGGTTCCAAGGTGTCCACGCAGGCGGCGGCGAGCACCACGAGCGCCAGGATGGCGAAGGAACGAAGACGGCGAGGTGAGGGCATGAGGGGAATCTACCCGCGGACGAGGTAGGGGTTCGTGGATCGCTCGGCGCCGATCGTCGTCGAGGGGCCATGCCCCGGGTGGACGATCAGGTCGGGCGACAGGGTGACGAGCCGCCGGAGCGAGGCGGCCATCGCCGTGCGATCACAGAGCGGGAGGTCGGTGCGACCGATCGACCCGGCGAAGAGGAGATCGCCTCCGAAGACCCGGTCCGCGCCGACGAACGCCACGTGGCCCGGGGCGTGCCCCGGCAGGTGCCACACCGTGAAGGCATGCGCCCCCACGTGGACGACCTGGCCCTCCGCCAGCTCGGCATCGGGCGGGGCCGGTTGCTCGAAGGGGAGCCCGTACCCCGCCGCGACGCGCCCGGCATGGTCGTAGACGGGGCGATCGGCGGGATGGAGGTGCACGGGGACCCCGGGGAAGCGCCGGCGCACCCCTTCGATCCCCCCCACGTGGTCGAGATGGGCATGGGTGAGCCAGATCGCGGTGAGGCGCCCGCCCGGCGCGTCCAGCGCCGCGCAGATCCGCTCGGGCTCCGCCCCGGGATCGATCACCACCATCTCCCCCGAGACCGGGTCGTGCAGGATCCAGCAGTTCTCCTGGAAGGACCCGACGACGAGGGAGGTGACCTGCATCAGACCTGGACCGAGGTGGCGCTCACCAGCATCGGCGGGGGGACCGGCAGCGGCTGCCCATTCTTCCGCGCGGTGAGGTACTTCTCCACCCCGATGGCGGCGGTCGTCGCATCGCCGACGGCCGTGGTCACCTGGCGCGTGAGCTGCGCGCGCACGTCGCCCGCGGCGAACAGCCCCGGCACCGAGGTCTGCATGTTCGCATCGGTGATGAGGTAGCCGGCGCTGTCATGCTCGATGTGCCCGCGCAGGATCCCGGTGTTCGGCTTGAAGCCGACGAAGATGAAGATCCCCGTCGCGATGAGATCGGAGGCCACACCCGTCTTCGCGTGGCGGATCCGGGCATGCGTCATCAGGCCACCCGCCCCGACGATCTCGTCGACGACGGTGTCCCAGATCACCTCGATCTTGGGATTCGCGAAGACGCGCTGCTGGACGATCTTCGAGGCGCGGAAGCTGTCGCGCCGATGGACGAGGTAGACCTTCTCCGCATAGCGCGTGAGGAAGTCAGCCTCCTCACACGCGGCGTCGCCGCCGCCGACGACCATGATCGTGTGGCCCTTGTAGAACGCCCCGTCGCAGATCGCGCAGTACGAGACACCCTTGCCGGCGTATTCGATCTCGCCCGGCACATCGAGCTTCACCGGGGTCCCACCGGCGGTGACGATCACCGTCGGCGAGAGATAGACGTCCCCGCTCTCGACGACGGTCTCGAAGAGCCCATCGTCCCGCTTGGTCACCGACTCCACCGGTGTCGAGGTGCGGATCTCCGCCCCGAACTTCTCGGCGTGCGCCTGGAACTTGCTCGCGAGCTCATGGCCGAGCACATGCTCGAAGCCGATGTAGTCCTCGATCACCTCGGTGTTGAGGAGCTCCCCACCGGGGAAGCCGCGCTCGAGCACCACGCTCTTCAACATGGAGCGACCCGCGTAGAGCCCGGCACACATGCCGGACGGGCCCGCCCCGACGATCACCACCTCGAATTCATGCGTCGCCACCGACTCACTCCGGGGGATATGGAATCGGTGGAAGCTAGGGACCCCGGGGGGCGGGTGGTACTCCCGCCCCACCGGGTGAGGCGCCCCGTGCCCGCTGGGGCGCCCCGCACCCGAGGGTCAGCGGCCGCCGCGGGCCTGTCGCTGCCGGACGCCCATCGCCTCGACGTCGGCGAGTAACGCACGCGCGTCGTAGACGATCCCGTCCTTGATCGTCCAGCGCACCCCGCCCACCTGCTCCACCTTCCCGGTCGCGTCGTTGAGGCGCGGCCACCCGGTGCCATAGAGCACCTTGAGGTTCTGGACCGGGTTCTCGGGGACGATGACGAGATCGGCGAGCATCCCCGGCTCGATCACCCCCACCTCGATCGGCTTCCCCGTCGGCTTGGCGAGG
This sequence comes from uncultured Gemmatimonadota bacterium, assembly GCA_903906325.1. Taxonomy (GTDB): domain Bacteria; phylum Gemmatimonadota; class Gemmatimonadetes; order Gemmatimonadales; family Gemmatimonadaceae; genus Pseudogemmatithrix. Next base: position 1,856 of record CAIVJV010000241.1, on the reverse strand, counting down.
GTGAGCGCGGCATGGTAGGTCCCGGCGCGGATCGCCTCACCCGGATAGAAGCCCGCCTCCTGCAGCAGCTCCAGCTCTTGGATCGTGGAGAACCCCGGGGTGTTGTAGATGAAGCCGGCATCGGAGCTCGCGGTGACGCGACCGCCCAGGTTCTTGTAGTCGTTGATGAACTGCATCCAGACGCGATAGAAGTTGCGCCAATTCACCTCGTCATCCGTCGTCCAGTCGAAGAAGTACGCCCCATGATTCGACCGGTTGGCGATGTAGAAGTCCCACTGGGTGGGGATGGTGTACTTGGCGTGCCACGGCGCCTGCATGCGCGCCATCACATCCCGCCCCGTGAGATAGGTCGTCATCGTGGGGTCGAGGGTGACGTCGTGCTCGAGCAGGGTGGCGAGGAACGACTTCCACTTCTCGCTGCCCGGCGTCACCAGGCTCCATTGACGGGCCACCTGGGCGAAGCGGGTCTGTTCGTCATTCAGGTTGGCGTCGAGTGGCCAGGGCTGGACCTGGTTGCGGTCGTACATCGACTCGAAGATCCCGTAGAAGTGGGTGATCGCCCCGAGTCCCATCTTCGCGGCCACCCGGCCATTCACCTGGGCGACGCCACTCTGCTGGAGATGGGCCGTGGTCCCGAGCCCCAGCGTCTTCGCCTCATCGATGTACGCCGCCATGAGATCGGGGCGCTCGGCGCCGAGCTTCAGCCCATCGGCCCCGTTCTGCTTGGCCCACCGGACCCAGGCGCGGGCCTCCTCCGGCGTCCGCGGGGTGCCGCGCCCCCAGCCCGTGCCGGGCCGCTGGTAGACCACATAGCGCGGCGCCGTGATCGCATTGGCGGCGCTCCGTGCCCGCTCGCGCACCGAGTAGTCGAAGCTCGCGAACGGGACGCCGCGGACCGTCGTGATCCCATGGGCCAGCCACAACTTGTTGTAGTACTCGCTGTCCGGCGCCTTCTGCTGCGTGCCCTGGTGCACATGCACATCGATCAGCCCAGGCATGAGGTACATCCCCTCCGCCTCGAGCTCACGCGTCGCCCCCTGCGGACGACCCTTCGGATCGATCGGGACCTTGGGATTCCCCACCCCGACCACCTGCGCGATCCGATTCCCCTCGATCACCACGTCATAGGGCCCGCGCGGCGCGCTCCCATAGCCGTCGATGAGGTTCACGCCGCGGATGATCAGCCGAGTGAAGGGACCCTCGCCCTCCGAGCGAGCGGGCGCGGGGTTGGGGTCCTCACGCTGTTCCCGCTTGATCCGCTCCTGCACCGCTGGATCCACAGGGGCCGCATCGGCTCGGCGCACCTGGGCGCTGGTCCGCCCGGGCAGGAGGAGAAGCCCGAGCAGGAACGGGAGGGCGAACGCACGACGGAGCATGGGGACCTCAGAGGTGATTGGAACCGAGATGGCGCCCCCCATCGACGGCGAGGACCTCGCCGGTGATGTACGGGGCATCGAGCAGGAAGCGGACCGCCTGGGAAACATCCGAGGGATCGCCCGCACGCGCGAGGGGGGTCGCGGCGACGAACCGCTCGAGGGCGGAGGGCGGCATCCCCGTGGGAGGGAGGACGAGGCCCGGCGCGACCGCATTCACCCGGACCCGCGGGGCGAGCGCGGCCGCGAGGTGACGCGTCAGCGCATGCACGCCGGCCTTCGCGACGCCGTGCACCGCGAAGTCGGGCCAGACCTCATCGGCCATATGGTCACCGATGAACACGATGGCGCCCCCGTCCGACAGATGCGCGGCGGCCCCCTGCCCCAAGAGGAAGGGCGCTCGCAGGTTGAGCGCGAGGATCTCGTCCACCATCGCGGCCGTGGTCGATCCGATGGGGGTGCGGACCATCCCCGCCGCGGAAC
>CAIVJV010000240.1 GCA_903906325.1 uncultured Gemmatimonadota bacterium | reverse complement strand
GTCTTGGCCGCGCGCTCGAGCGCCTCCGCCGGATCGCCGACCTTCCGGAAGGGGAGCCCTTCGTCAGTGGCGGCGACCTCGTGCAGGGTCCGCATGATCGACGCGGAATCGAGCGCGGCATGCGGCGACGGGGACCACTCGATGGCGAGCACCGATAGGGCCTGCCTGGCCTGCCACCAGGTTTCGGCGATGATCGCGACGCCTGGTGGGTCGCCATGCGTGCTCCCTTCCAGCGCGACCACCGCCTTCACCCCGGGCACCTTGAGCGCCGCCTCGCGATCGAACGTTACCGGACGGCTCCCGAAGGCGGGGGGCATCGCGACCGCCGCCTGCAGCATCCCCGGCAGCGCGAGGTCGATCCCGAAGACCGGCGCGCCGACCGTCTTGGCGCGCGCGTCGAGCCGCGGGACATCGGTGCCGATCAGGGTGAAGGTCGCGGGATCCTTCAGTGCGACCTTTCCCGGCTGCTGCGTGGCCGCCTCCTCGATGATCTCACCGTAGCCGATCGAGCGATCCCCACAGATCACCCGCCCCTGCTCAGCGCGGCACTGATCCGGCGGCACCCCGAAGCGGGCCGCCGCCGCCGCGACGAAGGCCACGCGCGCGGTGGCCCCCGCCTCGCGCGCGATCGCCCAGACGTCACGCACGCTCGAGGATCCGCCCGTCATCAGGATCCCAAGCTCGCGCGCGGTCTTGGCGGTGAACCAGTGCAGGGTGCGGCCGAGTCGCGATGCCGCCTGATCGGGATGCAGCGGGAGCCCATCGGCGAGCGCCGCGATGTTCCCGTAGATCGTGTCGATCGGCGCGTGCACCACCTGCACCCGCTCGAGCGGGACCTCGAGCTCCTCGGCGACCAGCATCGCGAGGGCGGTGTGGATCCCCTGCCCCATCTCGGCCTTGGGGGAGATCACCGTCACCGTGCCGTCGGGGGCGACGGCGAGCCAGCCGTTGAGTTGGATGGCGCCATTCGGTAGATCGGCCGCGTGCTTCGCCCGCAGCCGCTGCCGTGGCGGCACGAGGGACCACCCGACGACGAGGGCGCCGGTGGCCCCGAGGCCCATCAGGAGGAAGGTGCGGCGCCGCATGGGGAGGAAGATGCCACCAGACACGGCGGCGGCGCCATCGCGCTGTCCTTCGACGCGGAGGCTGTGCGAACGCTCAGCGCGTCAGCGCATGCGCCGTGTCGGCCATCACCTGCAGGGCGTGTTCGACCCCCTCGACGGTGTGCTCCCCCATGTGGCCCAGTCGCACCGTGGTGGGTGCGAGGGGACCATAGCCCGTACCGAGGGTCACCCCACGGTCACGCATGCCGGCCCAGAGGCGTTCAGCGCCGATCGCGGTGGGGATCGTGAGCACACTGACCGTCGGCGCGCGGATCCCCTGGGGGGCGAGGATCCCGATGCCGAGGTGGCCACCGTCCCCCGACTCCACCCAGCGCTCGACGGCGTGCTGCATGGCATGATGGCGGGCCCACCGCGCCTCCAGGGTCTCGGTGACGATCCGCTCCAGCGCGACGTCGAGCGCGTAGAAGAGGGAGACCGCTGGGGTAGCCGGGGTATTGTGCTGCGCGGCGAAGGCATCGAGCTCGACGAGATCGAGATAGCGCCCGCGGGCGGGTTGCTGCGCGGCCTGCGCGAGGAAGGCCTCGCTCGCGACGGCGAAGCTCAAGCCCGGTGGGGCGGCGATCGCCTTCTGCGAGCCGCTCAACACATAGTCGAGT
>CAIVJV010000239.1 GCA_903906325.1 uncultured Gemmatimonadota bacterium | reverse complement strand
GGATCTCGTCACGCAGCGCCGCGGCGGTCTCGAACGCCTCGTCGGCGACCGCCCGGCGCAACCGCTCCCGCAGGGCGCTCAGGGTGACCTCACGATCGGGCGGCGCGCCGGTATCGGCTGACGCGACCTCGTACCGCCACCCCTCGTGGCGGGTGGCGCCAGGCACGCGTCGTAGGAGCTCCCGCAGGCTCTGATCGAAGGCCCCATAGCATTGGGCGCATCCCAGACGACCACTCGCGCGGAAGTCCCGGAGCGAGGTCCCACAGTAGGCGCACCGGGCCGCATCCCCCGGCAGTTGCGCCGCCTGCTGCTGCACCGCCTGGAGGAAATCGCCCAGCGGATGGGTGGGTTCCGCCACGGTGGTCTCGATCCCTCGCTCGGCCGCGCACTTCTCGCAGAGATGGACCTGCGCGACCGTCTGCCCGACGATCTGCGTCAGATGCACCACCGCATCGCGTTCCCGACATTGATCGCACACCATCACCGGCCTCCGTCGTCCGCGGCACCCTCGTGCAGCCGCCCCTCCGCCAACCGCAGCACGCGCGTCGCCCGCGCAGCGAGCGCCCGATTGTGCGTGACCACCACCACCCCCACCTCGGTCTCCTGCGCCAGCGACACCAACAGGTCGTGGAGTCGCTCGGCGTTCTGCGCGTCGAGATTGCCCGACGGCTCATCGGCCAAGAGGAGGCTCGGCCGGGTCGCGAGCGCCCGAGCCACCGCGGTGCGTTGCTGCTCGCCCCCCGAGAGTTCGGCGGGCCTATGGGATTGACGCGCGGCGAGTCCCACCCGTTCCAAGAGGGCCGCCGCCCGGTCCCGGGCCTCCCCCATCCCCGTCCCGGCGATCCGGAGCGGCATCATGACGTTCTCGAGCGCCGAGAACTCCTTGAGCAGGTGGTGGAACTGGAAGACGAAGCCGATCGAGCGGTTGCGCAGCGCGGCCAACGCCGGGTCGGCGAGCCCCCCCGTCTGGTGGCCGTCCACGCGGACCTCCCCGGTGTCCGGGCGGTCCAGCGCCCCCACGAGGTGGAGGAGCGTGCTCTTCCCGGCCCCGCTCGCGCCGACCACCGCGACCATCTCGCCCGCCGACACCGTCAGGTCGACGCCGTCCAGGATGCGCAGCAGCGAGCCGTCCCCGCCGCGGTACCCTTTGGTGACGCCGGTGGCCTCGAGCACCGGCCCGCGCGCGAGGGGACTCATTCGCTGCGGATCGCCTCGATCGGGTAGAGCCGCGCCGCACTCGAGGCGGGGTGCAGGGTCGCGAGCAGGGTCACCATGAGACTCCCCGCGAGGATCAGCAGCGTGTCCCCCACCTCGAGCCGTACCGGCAGATACTCGATGAAATAGACCGAGGGATCGAGGGCGATCAGCCGGAGACGGTCGATCGCCACGCCGAGCCCCACGCCGAGGAGCGCGCCGACCCCGGTCCCCACGGCCCCGATGATCATCCCCTGCCAGAGGAAGATCCGGCGCACCGCCTCCATGCGAAGTCCCATCGCGCGGAGGATCCCGATCTCCCGCGTCTTGTCGCGCACCACCATCGTGAGCGTGCTCACCACGTTGAACGCCGCCACCATCACGATCAGGGCGAGGACCACCGCCATCCCGAGCTTCTCCAGCTTGAGCGCGCGGAAGAGCGAGACGTTCTGCTGCTGCCAATCGACGGTCCGGTAGGGATAGCCGAGGGTCGAGTCGATCCGCGCCGCGACCGCTGGGGCGATCCACCGGTCGGTGGTCCGGACCTCGAGGCCGGTGACGGCGGTGTCGAGGCCGGCGAACTCCCGGCCGACGTCGAGATCGACATAGACGTACGCGTTGTCGTACTCGAACATCCCCGTCGTGAAGACCCCGGTGACCTCGAAGGACATGAAGCGCGGGATGACCGCGCCGAGCACCGGGTTGAGCGAGGCGCCGCTCGCGGTGACGAGGGTCAGGGTGGCACCGGGATAGGCTCCGAGCCGCGCGGCGAGCAGGGATCCGACGACGGCGCCACGCCGCCCCCCATCGCTCGAGGTGAAGGAGAAGTCCCCGCTCGTCGCGTGCTCGCGGATCCGCGTCACCGGGGGCGCGTCGGGATCGTGCGGGGCGAGCCCCGCGACCGTGATCGCCTCGGTGTACGTGGACCCCATCGTCGCCAATCCCTGATGGACCACGAAGGGGGCCACGCTCACGACGCCCGGGAGCGACTCCACCTGGGCGGCGGCGCGCCGCCACCCATTCATCCGGAGCGACTCCCCGTAGGTCAGGACCCGGACATCGGGGCTCCCGACGAGGATCTTCTCGCGGAGATCGGTCTGGAGGCCGTTCATCACCCCGATGATGATGATCAGCGCACTCACCCCGACGGCCACGCCGGCGACGGCGATCACGCTGATGAACGAGAGGAGACGGGACCCACGGCGGCTCCGGAGATACCGCCAGGCGATCGCCAGCTCGAGCGCGCGGGTCCCGGCCACCGAGGTCACTCCGGCCGCATCAGCGGGAAGAGGATCACGTCGCGGATGTGCGGGGTGTCGGTGAGGTACATAAAGAGCCGGTCGAGCCCGATCCCCACGCCTCCCGTCGGCGGCATCCCGTATTCCATCGCCCGCAGGTAGTCCTCATCGACCCCGGTGGCCTCCTCGTCACCGGCCGCCTTGAGGCGTGCCTGCGCCTCGAACCGCGCGCGCTGGTCGATCGGGTCGTTGAGCTCCGAGAAGGCGTTGGCCAACTCCTTCCCCTTGGCGAAGAGCTCGAACCGCTCGGTGAGTCCCGGCGCCGTCCGGTGCGGTTTGGCCAGCGGGGAGAGCTCCACCGGATAATCGACGACGAAGGTGGGCTCGACGATCTGCGACTCCACATGGGCCTGGAAGAGCTCGTCGAGGAG
>CAIVJV010000238.1 GCA_903906325.1 uncultured Gemmatimonadota bacterium | reverse complement strand
GGCGAGATGGGCGTGCGAATCGAGGAACGGGACGGGGGGGAACGACGGGGCCCCGACGCCGTCCTGGCGCCGGGGCCCCGGGCCCACCGATGACTGCCCGCTCACGCCTTCGCGGCGCGCGCCTGGGGAGCCGCCTCGTTGCGGTGCGGCCACTTGGACTCGATCCAGAGCAGCAGCGGCGAGGCGATGTAGACCGAGCTGAAGGTCCCCACGAGGATGCCGAAGAGGAGCACCCAGGCGAAGGGCCGGATGACCGAGCCACCGAAGATCAGGAGGGCGAGCAGGGTCGCGAGGGTCGTCGTGCCGGTCATGACCGTGCGAGGGAGGGTCTCGTTCACCGACCGGTTGAGCAGCTCGTAGAGCGGCATCTTGCGGTGCGCCTTGAGATTCTCGCGGACGCGGTCGAAGACGACGACGGTGTCGTTCATCGAGTAGCCGATGACGGTGAGCACCGCACCGACCACGAAGATCGAGATCTCCAGGTCCATATACATCATGAAGGCGAGCGAGGCCGCGAGGTCATGCAGGGTCGCGATGATCGCCGCGACGCCGAAGCGCCACTCGAAGCGCCAGGCGAGGTACACCAGCGTCAACGCGAAGGCGATGAGGGTGGCGATGACCGCCTGCGATCGCAGCTCGCCGCCGACGCGCGGGCTGACCGCCGCCGTCCGCCCGACGACGAACGCGTCGTCCCCGAAGCGGGCGCGGAGCGTCCGCTCGATCTGCGCGCTCACCGTCTCAGCGCCCGCCTCGAGCTGGGCGACCTGCGCGGCCTCCTGCGCGCGGATCACGATCTCGGTCGGCGCGCCGTAGGTGAAGATCTCCGCGTCGCCGAGCCCGGCGCCACTGATCGCCGCCCGGACGTCCGCGATGCTCGGGGCTGCCCGGAAGGTCAGCTCCATCTGCGTCCCGCCGGTGAACTCGATGCTGTAGTTGAATCCCCGGACGGGGACGAGGATCACGGCCGGGATCACGAAGACCGCGACGGTGATGACCGAGAGCTTCCACTGCTTGAGGAAGTCCCACGAGGTGTTGTGGAGGATTCGCAGCATCAGATGCTCAGGGTCTTGGCGGTCTGGTTCTTCGACAGCCAGAGGAGGAAGAGGGTGCGCACGACGTAGATCGCCGAGATGAGCGAGGCGAAGATGCCGGCGAGGAGCGCGACGGCGAAGCCGCGGACGGGGCCCGTCCCGAACTGATAGAGGATCGCCGCGGTGAGCGCGGTGGTGACGTGCGTATCGACGATCGCGCTCCAGGCATGATCGAAGCCATCGTCGATCGCCATCCGGAGGGACCGCCCGGCATCGAGCTCCTCACGGATCCGTTCGAAGATCAGGAAGTTCGCGTCCACCGCCATGCCGATGGAGAGGACGAAGCCGGCGAGCCCCGGAAGGGTCAGCGTGGCATCGAATCCCGCGAGGATGGCGAGGGTGACGAGGACATAGAAGGCGAGCCCGCAGATCGCGAGGAAGCCGGAGAAGCGGTAGTACACCACCATGATCACGACGACCAAGGCGAGGCCGAGCGCGCCCGAGAGGAGCCCCTGCCGGATGGCGTCCTCGCCGAGGCTGGCCCCGATGGTCCGCGCCTCCGCGACCT
>CAIVJV010000237.1 GCA_903906325.1 uncultured Gemmatimonadota bacterium | reverse complement strand
TCTCGAGGAAGAGGTCGTTCCCCTCACGGGTGCGCTCGCCCACGCCGCAGAACACCGACTTGCCGCCGTGGCCCTTGGCGACGTTGTTGATGAGCTCCATGATGACGACGGTCTTGCCGACGCCGGCGCCGCCGAAGAGCCCGATCTTCCCACCCTTCACGAACGGCGCGAACAGGTCGATGACCTTGATCCCGGTCTCGAAGACCTCGGTCTTGGGCTCGAGGGCGACGAACTCCGGGCGCTTGCGATGGATCGGCCAGCGCTCCGTGGACTTCGGGATCTCGGCGCCCTGGTCCACCGGCTCGCCGAGGACGTTGAGGATCCGGCCGAGCGCCGCGGCGCCGACGGGGACGGTGATCGCGCTCCCGGTGTCGGTGACGGCCATGCCGCGGACGACGGCGTCGGTGGTGCTCATCGCGACGGCGCGGACCTGATTGCGCCCGATGTGCTGCTGCACCTCGGCGACGACGCGGATCGGCTGGCCGCTCTCGGTCGTGGCCGTGATCTCGAGCGCGTTGTAGAGCTCGGGGAGGTGGTCGGCGGGGAACTCGACGTCGAGGACGGGTCCGATGACCTGGACGATCTTGCCGACGGAGGGAGCGGTGGCGGTAGTCATAGTGGTCAGCCCTGGAGCGCGGAGGCGCCGCCGACGATCTCGGCGATCTCCTGCGTGATCTGCGCCTGGCGGGCGCGGTTGTAGGTGCGACGGAGGAGGTTCAGCATCTCGCCGGCGTTGTCGGTGGCGCTCTTCATCGCCGTGCGGCGGGCGGCTTGCTCGGCCGCCGCGGTCTCGACGAGCGCGCGGTAGACCGCATTGCGCACGTACGAGGGGAGCAACTCGGTGAGGATCGTCTCAGCCGAGGGGTAGAGCAGGTAATCCTTCTGGGCGCCCGTGGTCGCGGGGGGCGTGACGGGGAGGATGCGATCGGCGGTCGGCGGGGTGGAGAGCACCGAGTTGAAGCGGGAGCCCACCACATAGACCGCGTCGAGCGCCCCCGCGGTGAAGCGCTCGATGAGGCCATCGACGAGCGAGGCGGCATCGGCGGCCGTGGGGCGATCGGTGAGATCGGTACGCGTCGTCGCGAGGGGGCGCCCGACGTAGCCGAAGTAGCCCACCCCCTTCTTCCCGACCACGTGGAGCTCGACCTGCGTCCCCGCCGACTCGAGCCTGGCGAGGAGGGTGCGGACCTCCTTGATCAGGTTGGCGTTGAAGGCGCCGGCGAGGCCACGGTTGGACGTGAGGAGGATGACCGCCGCGCGCGTCTCGCGCTCCGGCTGCCGGAGGAGCGGGAAGCGCTCGGCGAGCTCGGGGCTGTAGAGGCTGGCGATCACCTCCCCGAGCGCCCGGGCATACGGCCGCGCCGCGACGACGCGATCCTGCGCCCGCTTCATCTTCGAGGTCGCGACCATCTCCATCGTCCGCGTGATCTTGCGGGTGTTCTCGACGGACTTGATGCGCCCTTTGAGTTCTCTGCCTTTGGCCATGGAGGGGTCGCCTTAGCGGCTCTGCTTGTACTGCTCGATCGCGCGCCGGAGCTCGGCCTCGGTCTCCTTCGTGATCTGCTTGTCGCGCTTGATCGCCTCACCGAGGTTCGGGAACTGCGCCTTCATGTACGTGTGGAAGCCGGTCTCCCACTCGCGGACCTTGCCGATCTCGACGTCGTCGATGAAGCCGTTGGTGACCGCGAAGATGATCATGACCTGCTGCTCGACCGGCATCGGCTGGTACTGGCCCTGCTTGAGGATCTCGACGGTGCGCGCGCCGCGCTCGAGCTGCCGCTTGGTCGCGGCGTCGAGGTCGGAGGCGAAGGCGGCGAAAGCCTCGAGCTCCCGGTACTGCGCGAGGTCGAGTCGGAGGCGACCGGCGACCGACTTCATCGCCTTGATCTGCGCCGCGCCGCCGACGCGCGAGACAGAGATGCCGACGTTGATCGCGGGACGGACGCCGGCGAAGAAGAGGTCGGACTCGAGGAAGATCTGCCCGTCGGTGATCGAGATGACGTTCGTCGGGATGTAGGCTGACACGTCGCCGGCCTGCGTCTCGATGATCGGGAGCGCGGTCAGCGAGCCGCCCGGCGCGAAGATCGTCTTGTTGTCGACGACCTTGGGGTCGTTCGAGAGCTTGGCCGCGCGCTCAAGGAGGCGGCTGTGGAGATAGAAGACGTCGCCCGGGAAGGCCTCACGCCCCGGCGGGCGCCGGAGCACGAGCGAGAGCTGGCGATACGCCGCCGCCTGCTTGGTGAGGTCGTCGTACACGGCGAGGGTCGGCTTCCCCTCGTGGTACATGAAGTACTCGGCCATCGCGACGCCCGAGTAGGGGGCGATGTACTGCATCGGGGCCGGGTCGGAGGCCGCGGCGACGACGACGATGGTGTACTCCATCGCGCCGGCATCCTTGAGGCGCTCCACCACGCTCGCCACGGTCGAGGCCTTCTGGCCGATCGCGACGTAGACGCAGATGACGCCCTGGCCCTTCTGGTTGATGATCGTGTCGATCGCGATCGCGGTCTTGCCGGTGCCGCGGTCGCCGATGATGAGCTCGCGCTGGCCGCGGCCGATCGGGATCATCGCATCGACGGCCTTGAGGCCGGTCTGCATCGGCTCGCCGACGGGCTGCCGGACGATGATGCCGGGGGCCTCCGACTCGACCTTGCGGGTCATCGTCGTGTGGATCGGGCCCTTCCCGTCGATCGGGCGCCCGAGGGCGTCGACGACGCGGCCGACCATCGCGGGTCCGACCGGGACCTCGAGCACGCGGGCGGTGCGGCGGACCTCGTCGCCTTCCTTGAGGCGAAGGTAATCGCCGAGCACGACGGCGCCGATGTTGTCCTCTTCGAGGTTGAGCGCGAGCGCGGTGATGGTCTCACCGGTCTCGGAGGACTGGATCTCGAGCATCTCGCCGGCCATCGCCTTCTGGAGGCCGTAGATGCGGGCGATGCCGTCCTTCACCTCGAGGACGGAGCCGACCTCTTCGACGCCGAGGGTGTTGAGGTCCGCCGCCTCGATCTCGCGGAGGAGGATGTCCTTGATCTCGCTGGGGCGCAGCGCCGTCTGGGAAGCCATGAGCGGAGTGGGAAAGGCGGTGATGTCAGGTCGGCGCGCGGGGAGCGGCGCGGCCGTTTCAGGTCCAGCTTGTGAAAATAATCACAAGACCTGGGACCAGGCAACAGGGAACCGGTCACGGCGGGATCGGTGCGCGGTCGACACCCCTGTCACCTGGTCCCTGTCACCTGACCTCTGCTCCTTGCGCCCGCCCCCTCGAATCGCCGCATGAGGTCCTCGGCGCGCAACCGCGCCAAGGACGCCCCCCTCACCCCACAGAGGCGCGCGCAGGTGGTCGAGAGATGGGTCGGCGAGGCGAAACCCAACACCCGGGCCACATCGGGCAGGTCGAACCCGGGATTCTTGGCCAACTCGGCGGCCGCCAGAAGGCGGGCCAAGTCGATGACCCGCTTGAGGTTCGGCGCCCCCCCGGCGGAGAACCGACGGCTCAGGTGCTCGCGGGTGAGCCCCACCGCGGCGGCGAGCTCCTCGGTGCGCACCGCCCGCCCCCCCTGCCCGACGATCAACCCCCAGACCTGCTGGTGCAGCGGGGTGGTGAGCCCGATCGCCGCAGCGGCCGGCGCCATCGCCCGGGCGAAGCGCGTCGTCACCGCGTGCGGGGCGATCAGGTCGCGCTGGAGGGCATCCTCCATCCCCTCCACCAGGAGGTCGGCGAACTCCCCGGCCGCACACCCCTGCGCGACCTGCGGGAGCTCGGTCGCGCGGAGCGGGGCGAAGGCGAAGAAGGGGATCGAGGGGAACTCCCGCGAGAGGGCGGCGACCTGCGCGCCCCCCTCGCCCGGCGCCCCGAGGTCGACGACCACCGCGTCGGTGAACCGCCCGCGCAGCGCCGCGAGGGTCGCGGCGGGCGAGCTGGTGAGGGTCAGGGTGCTCCGCCGGCGCGGGAAGGCCTTCCGCAGGAGCGCACGGCTCTTCTCGCGCGCGCCGAAGGCGACGATCGCGGGCGGGAGGGGACCCACCGATCAGCTCGCGAGTGGGGCGAGCGTCGCGACCAAGGTCCGCGCCTGGCGGAGCACCGACCGCGCATTCTCGTACGCCAGCATCTGCTCCGCCTGGTCGAACGTCGCCCACCGGCAGGCCGTGATCCCCTCGGCGCGCTGGGGGGCCGTCCGTCGGTGTGAGGTCTCGATCAGGAAGAAGTGGCAGGTCTTGTGGATCCGCGCCCCCCGGAAGCGGAACTCCCACTCGATGGTCTCCACGGCGGCCCGGATGGCGAGGGCGCCGAGGCCGGTCTCCTCACCGACTTCACGGAGCGCGGCCTGCTGCGGATCCTCCCCCGCCTCGATATGGCCCTTGGGGAACCCCCAATTCCGGTAGGAGTCGCGGATCAGGAGGACGAAGGTCCGTTCCCCATCCCGCCGGAAGACGATCCCCCCAGCGGAGATCTCCTCGCGGGGGGGACGACGCGACGGGGCGCCGGGCTGGTCCGCGGTCACCGCGCCAGCGTCGCCGAGGCTTCGAGTTCGGCGCGCCCCTCGATAAACTGCCGCACGATCGGATCGGTGCTCGCCTTGATCTCCTCGACGGTGCCCACCGCGCGCACCTGGCCCTCGTAGAGCATCGCGATCCGCGTCCCGACGGTATACGCGCTCCGCATGTCGTGCGTGATGACGATCCCCGTCACGCCCAGCTGTTTCTGCATGCGGACCATCAGGTCGTCGATCACCGCGCTCGTGACGGGATCGAGCCCCGTGGTGGGCTCATCGTAGAGGAGGTACTTGGGTCGGAAGGCGATCGCGCGCGCGATGCCGACGCGCTTGCGCATCCCACCGGAGAGTTCACTCGGGAGCTTCTCGCCGACGCTGTCGTCGAGGTCGACGAGCTCCAGCGCCTCATGCACCCGATCACGGATCTGCGCCTCGGTGAGCTTCCCCTGCTTGCGCACCCCCATCGCCACGTTCTCGGCGACGGTCAGCGAGTCGAAGAGGGCGGCGAACTGGAACACATACCCGATCTTGCCGCGCAGCTCGTAGAGGTCTCGGCGCGAGAGGGTCTGCACCTCGAGGCCATCGACGAAGACCGTCCCCTCGTCGGGCTCGAGGAGCCCGACGATATGCTTGATCGCGACCGATTTGCCGGTGCCCGAGTAGCCGATGATGACCATCGTCTCCCCCTCTTTGACATCGAGGGAGAACCCACGCAGCACCTGCAGATCGCCGAAGGACTTATGAAGATTCTCGAAGCGGATCATAGAGGCAGGGCTCAGGGACCAGGGGTCAGGTTTCAGGAATATGGTCGCGCGGGGACGGCGCCGCATCCATGGCCTGACGCCGATGGTGGGAAAAGCAAAGGGCGGTCCGAACGGACCGCCCTCTGATACCTGATACCTGACCCCTGCCGTTACGCCGCGAAGCTCCCGAGTGCGCGCCCCACATCGCCCTCCCGCAGCCGCTTCAGTGCGCGATCCCGCAGCTGTCGGACCCGCTCGCGGGTGACGCCGAGCATCGAGCCGATCTCCTCGAGGGTGTGTTCCCGCCCCCCTTCGAGCCCGAAGTAGAGGCGGAGGACCTTCGCGTCGCGCGGCGGGAGGGTGCCGAGGGCATGCTCGATCTCATCGTTGAGGAAGCGGTTCATCGCCTCCTCCTCGGTGTCGGGCATCTCGTCGGCGACGAAGCGCTCGATGAGGGAGCGATCGCCGTCGGGATCCATCGGGGCGTCGAGGCGCACATCGCCGGTGTTGAGGGCGGCGAGGGACTGCACCACGTCGACCGAGAGCCCGGTGAGCTGCGAGAGCTCTTCCGGGGTGGGTTCGCGCCGGAGCTTCTGGCGGAGGATCTCGGAGGCCTTGATGATGCGCGAGAGGTCCGCGGTGCGGTTGAGCGGGACGCGGACGGTCCGGCCCTGGCGGGCGAGGGAGGAGAGGATCGCCTGCCGGATCCACCAGACGGCGTAGGAGATGAACTTCACCCCCTGATCGGGATCGAACTTCCGGGCCGCGGTGAGGAGGCCGACGTTCCCCTCGCCGATGAGGTCGATGAGGGGGAGCCCGCGGTTCTGGTACTTCTTGGCGACGGAGATGACGAAGCGGAGGTTCCGCTTCACCAGCTCCTGGAGGGCGTCCTGGTCGCCGGCGCGGATCTTCCGGGCGACCTCGATCTCCTCATTCCCCTTCAGGAGGGGGTAGGTGGAGACCTCATAGAGGTATTGGTCGAGGATGTCGCGCTCCGGCTCCGCGGGGGCGATCCCGGCGGGGGCGGTGCGGCGCTTCCTGCGCTTGGTGTCGGTGGTCATCTCGGTGGTGCTGGAAGGGTTACGAGCGAGCCCAAAGATAGAACGCAGCAGGATTTCCGCTAGTTTCTGCCTTGACCCCTGCACTACGCTCGGATAGCTTCTTTGGTTCCTGACGGCTGCCCCGGTAACGGGCGCCGCGCGGGGGCGTAGCTCAGTTGGGAGAGCGCTTGAATGGCATTCAAGAGGTCAGGGGTTCGATTCCCCTCGCCTCCACTGCCGGACCGGAGCGGCACCCCGGGGCGGTGTGGATGGTAGGACGGCTGGACGTGACGGGGCCGGTCAGCCCGTCTCTGCGGGAATAGCTCAGTTGGTAGAGCACAACCTTGCCAAGGTTGGGGTCGCGGGTTCGAGTCCCGTTTCCCGCTCTCGGGCGGTTAGCTCAGTTGGTTAGAGCGCCACGTTGACATCGTGGAGGTCACAAGTTCGAGTCTTGTACCGCCCATCGCCTCACGAACGGATCCCGCTCGTGAGGCGTAGTCGTCTCAGTTCCTGTCCGTCCCTGACGCAGGCCCCCTCAGCCCCTCGACCGATGTCCGCCATCCGCGTCCTGCCGGCCCTCGTCCCCCTCGCGCTCGCGTTCGCCCCGCTCGGGGCGCAGCAAGCG
>CAIVJV010000236.1 GCA_903906325.1 uncultured Gemmatimonadota bacterium | reverse complement strand
GTCGCGCCTGCGCCCATGCGATCACCCGCGCCCGCTCGGCGGCCTGGGCCTCGAACTCTCGGAAGCCGAGCCGCCCCGCGGCCGCGTCGGCGAGGAGACCCGCGTGCGCCGCGTGCGCCTGCGGCGCCAAGGCCGTCAGTCGCTCGGTGGTCACGCCGGTGGGGACGGCGCCGCGCGTCATCCCGGTGCAATCGAGCTGGATCGTCATGCGTCAGCGAGCTCCACGGTCAGGCCGTCGTAGGCGGGCTGGATGTCAGCGGGGAGCTCCGCCGCCAGGGCCGCATGGCCGGTCTGATGGGTGAGGTGGGTGAGATAGGTACGGGCCGCGCCGACGCGGCGCGCCGCCGCGACCGATTCGTCGACGGAGAGATGCGTGGGATGCGGCGTACGGAAGAGCGCGTTGAGCACGAGCACCTCCGCCCCGCGGAGCAGCGCCACCGCGGCGTCGGGCAGCGCCTTCGCATCGGTCACATAGGCCAGCGGCCCGATGCGATACCCGAAGACCCGCGACCGCCCATGCGGCACCTCGACCGGCGTCAGGGTGAAACGTCCGATACGCGTCGGGACCCCCGGCGGCAGCGCATGCGCGGCCGCCTCGGGCTTCGAGGTCCCGGGGATCGGACGCATCGACTCATCGAACACGTAGGTGAACTTCGCCCGGAGCGCCGAGATCGTCTCGGCGGGCCCATAGATCGGGATCCCCCCGCTCCGGCGGATGGAGATCGCACGGATGTCATCGATCCCGTGGGTGTGATCCGCGTGATCATGCGTGTAGACCACCGCATCGACGTGATGGATGCCGGCGGCCAGGAGCTGGAGCCGGAGCTCCGGAGGGGTGTCCAACAGGAGGCGCTCGCCCCCCTGCTCCACCACGGCGCCCACGCGGGTGCGCTTGTCGCGCGGATCGTCCGAGCGACAGACCGCACAGTCACACCCGATCTGCGGTACCCCGAAGCTCGTCCCTGTCCCCAGGAACGTCAGCCTCACACCGTCTCCACCTTGAGGAGGTTCGTGGTCCCAGGGATGTTGAACGGCACACCGGCCGTGACGAGGATCCGCTCCCCGGCCTCCGCGAAGCCGTGCCGCAGGAGCAGCCCGCGCGCGATCGTGAGCATGTCCTGATATGTCTCGGCGGGCGCGACCAGGAAGGGCACCACGCCCCAGACCAAGGCCAACTGCCGGTAGGTCCGCGGCTGGTCCGTGAGCACCATGATCCGCACGTCCGGGCGTCGCGCCGCCATCACGCGCGCCGAGAACCCGCTCTTCGTGAAGACCACGAGCGATTGCGCCCCCATCATCCGGGCGGCGGTGACCGCCGCGGCGGCGATCGTCTCCTCCGTGGTGGCCGACCCCGCGGTCACGCGATCGAGCCCCTGCCCCCGGGTCACCTCCGCACCCTCCGCGGCGGTCGCGATGCGCCGCATCGCCTCCACCGCCTGGATGGGATACCGACCCGCCGCCGTCTCCGCGGAGAGCATCACCGCATCGGTGCCATCGAGGATCGCGTTGGCCACGTCACTCGCCTCCGCTCGCGTCGGGCGCGGATGCTCGATCATCGACTCGAGCATCTGCGTGGCGGTGATCACCGGGCGGGCGTAGCGCGCGGCGAGCGCGATGATCCGCTTCTGTTGCAGTGGGACCGACTCGAACGGTAACTCCACGCCGAGATCCCCACGGGCGACCATCACCGCATCGGTGGCCTGCAGGATCTCCTCGATGCGTTCCAGGGCCGAGTCCTTCTCGATCTTGGCGACGATGAGCATCCCCTTCGGGAGGAGCGCTCGGAGGGCCGCGATGTCCTCGGGGCGCCGCACGAAGCTCAAGGCGACGTAATCGAGGTCCTGCGCGACGGCGAAGGCGATATCAGCCCGATCCTTCTCCGTGAGCGAGGGCGCGGAGACCTCGATCCCCGGGAGGTTCATCCCCTTGTTCGAGGAGAGGAGCCCGCCGACACGGACCGTGCAGTGCACGCGCTCCCCCGCGACCGAATCGACCTGGAGGTCGAGGAGCCCGTCGTTCACCAGGATCATCGCGCCGGGCCTGACATCCTCCGCGATGTGATCGTAGGTGACGGGGATCTCCCCCGCCTCGGCTCGCGACTCATGGACGAGGGTGAGCTGCTGCCCCGCGTGGAGCTGGCGCGGCTCGGGGAGGACCCCGATCCGGATCCGCGGCCCCTGGAGATCCCCGAGGATCGCCACGGGGAGGCGGAGTTCATCGGCGATCGCCCGCACCGCCTGGATCACCTGGGCATGCTGGTCGTGCGTGCCGTGGGAGAAGTTGATGCGCACCACGTTGACGCCGGCCTGGAGCAACTGCCGGATCACCCCAGGATCGGAGGACGCCGGTCCGAGCGTCGCGACGATCTTGGTGACGTCGTAGCGCATCGGCCCATTGCCCGCGCGGGAGGTCACGGTCACGGCGGATCAGCTCCGGCGGAGGAGAGCCGTCTTCGCCTCGATCCCCGCGATGAGCGTGTCGAAGGACGTCTGGAAGCTCGCGAGCCCGTCCACGAGGAGACGATCCGTCACCGCGTCGAGATCGATCCCGAGGGCGGCGAGCTCCGAGAGGACCTGGTCGGCGGCGGCGAGATCGGCGTCCACCGTGCGGGCCGTGATCCCATGGTCGCGGAACGCCTCCAGCGTCGCCGGTGGCATGGTGTTGACCGTGTCCGGGCCGATCAGCTGCTCGACGTAGAGGACGTCGCGGTACGCCGGGTTCTTCGTGCTGGTGCTCGCCCAGAGCGGGCGCTGCACCTGGGCGCCCTTGGCGGCGAGCGCCGCCCACCGCGGACCGGCGAAGCGCTCCTGGAAGAGGCGATACGCGCGCTTCGCGTTGGCGATCGCCGCCTTCCCCTGCAGCGCCCGCGCCCGGTCGGCGGGGAGCGTCCCCGCCGCGACGAGCGCGTCGAGCCGTGGGTCGATCGCCCCGTCCACGCGGCTCACGAAGAAGGAGGCCACGGAGGCGACGTGGGAGAGGTCGCCCCCCTTGGCCGCGCGGTCCTCGAGTCCGGCCAGGTACGCCTCGATCACGCGCGCGTGGGCCGCGACCGAGAACAGCAGGGTGACGTTCACATTGAGCCCGTCGGCGATCAGCTGACGCAGCGCGAGGCAGCCCTCGGCCGTGCCCGGCACCTTGATCATCACGTTCGGACGATCGACCGTCTGCCACAGGCGGTGCGCCTCGGTGATCGTCGCCGCGGCATCGTGCGCCGAGCCGGGGGAGACCTCGATGGAGACGTAGCCGTCCTGCCCGTTGGTCCGACGATACACGTCCATGAAGGCGTCGCACGCGACGCGGACGTCATCCGTCTCGACGAGCTCGAAGAGGCCCCACGCATCGAGCCCCGCGGCCGCCCCGGCGGCGAGCTGTGCGTCATACGCGGCGCCCGTCGCGAGCGCCTTCTCGAAGATCGTGGGGTTCGAGGTCATCCCCGTGAGGGCCTCGTCGCGGATGCGGCGATCGAGTGCGCCAGACTGGAGGAGCGACCGGTCGATGAAGTCGAGCCAGATCGACTGACCGGCGGCGTGGAGCGTGTGCAGCGGACTCTGGGACATGCGCGTGGGAGGGGTCGAGGTCTCCGGGAAAGTTAGCGGCTCACGCGCCCCACCGAGGATGCCCCGACCCCGCCCCGACGCTCACCGCACCACCCATTCCGTGGCGAGCGCCATCGTGCCCCACGCGATCGAGAGGACCCCACGCGCCGGACCGCTCGCCGCCGGGACCAGCGCGATCTGAAGCGATTCCAGGGACTCCGCGGCGGTCCGCGTGGTCAGCGGGACACGGGCCAGGTCCTTGGACGCGTCGTATTCGGTGCCCCACTGCCCGGTGTTCTTGTTGATGATGAGGAGCGCCTTCCCCCCCTCGCGGATGGCATAGAGGGAATACGCCCCCTTCGGGACCTCGGCGCCACCGATGGTGAGGTCGACCTCGGTGGTCAGCGTCGTCGCCGCGTTGGCACCGACCCGCCAGACGGTCCCGTCCTTGGCGAGCTCGGTCGGGAGCCCCGCCCGGCCGCGCACGTGCGGCTGGCCGTAGTCGACCTTGATGGTGAGCGGCGTGGGCGCCGGCTGCCCCTGCACCCGCGGGGTGGAGAGGGAGACGACCGTCGTCGCTCGTGTGCTGGCAGCGGCGGTGAGGCGGCTCCCCTGTGCCTCAGCCACGGTGGAGAGGGCGATGCCGACGAGGGCGAGCGAACGGATGAGGGTCGTGGTGCGCATCTGAGTG
>CAIVJV010000235.1 GCA_903906325.1 uncultured Gemmatimonadota bacterium | reverse complement strand
GGCCAGGGTGTGGTCGTTCCTGTCTCCTGACCCCTGACCCCTGACCCCTGGAACACCCGCTCCGCCAGCTGCAAGGCCTCGATCCCACTCACCCGAACCACCGCGAGCGCCCCGATCCCCGGGGCGGTCGCGACCGCGGCGATCGTGTCGCCGCGGAGGTCAGCTCGTCCGCTTCGCGCCTCCACCCTGGACCGGCGCACTCGCCACAGGGGTCTTCCCCCGCTCGTTCGCGATCAACCATTGCTGCGGGAGCGCCGCGAGGTTCTGCACGGCGTAGTAGAGGTTCAGCCCCGACGCGAAGTTGAAGAGGAAGACCGTCATCATGATCGGCATGATGTAGCTCATCATCTTCGTCTGCGGGTTCGGCGGGGTGTTCCGCATCCCGATCCAGGAGAGGGCGTACATCGAGAGCCCCATCGCCAGCGGGACGATGTAATACGGGTCCTTCACCGAGATGTCGGGGAGCCAGAGGAAGGGGACACCGCGGAACTCGATCGTGTTCTGGAAGACGAAGAAGAGCGCGAAGAGGATCGGCATCGGCAGCAACATCGGCAAGCACCCCGCGAGCGGGGCGAAGGGGCTGATCCCCGCCTCCTGATAGACCTTCATCACCGCGGTGCGCTGCTTCTCCGGATCGCCCTTGTGCTTCTCCTGCGCCGCCTGCACGAGCGGCGCGATCCGCTGCATCTGGATGCTCGAGCGCATCATCTTCGAGTTGAGCGGCCACATCGCGAGCCGGATCGCGACGCCGAAGATCACGAGGATCCACCCGTACTCGATCCGCAGCGTGCGCTTCATCCAGAGGAGCACGCGCATGACGATCGTCGCGAAGGGCTGCACGAGCCCACTGATCCACCCCCCATACGGGTTCGTGTGCTCGAACTCGCGCCCCATCGCCACGAGCCGCTCCCACTCCTGCGGACCGGCGTAGAGCTCGAAGCGGACCCCGTCCGGCCCCAACGGCGAGACGACCGTCGCCATCGCCCGCGTCGCCTCGCGGTTCACCCGCGGCGCCCCGGTCACCTGCAGTTCGGCGAGCGGCGAGGCGGTGGTGTCGACCGCGATCATCCCGACGAGGAAGTACTTGCTCTTCGCCACCGCCCAGGTGAGCGGCCCCTGCCGCAGGATCCGCTCCCCTGGATCGGGCTTCCGGAAGTCGATCCGCTCGGCGCCACCGATCGGCGCCCGGCTCGCATAGGCGAGATGGCGGTGATCGTCGGTGGAGTCGCGCTCCTGGGAGAGGAACCCGGTCGGGAGATCGGTGAGGAGGAAGGCCGGCGAGGGGATCCCACGCGCGGTGATCCGCACCTCAGCGAGGTAGTTCGTATCGGCGAGGGCGTACGCCACGGTGATCTCCCCGCCCTGCCCCACCGGTGCGGTGAAGGTCACCGCGTTCGTCATCGCGGGCGCGACGCTCGACGGCGTGAAGGCGAGCTGGTCGAAGCGCACGGTGTCGCCGCCGGCGATCAGCCGGTACCGCAGCAGCGGTTCGGCCGGCGCCTCGAGTGCCACCGTCCCGGTGGTCGCCCCGAGCCGGGTGTACTTGGGGAGGGTGGCGGAGACGAACGCCGCGCCCTGCGAGCTATAGGTGTACGACGCGAGGGTGTTCGTGAGCGTGACCGTGGTCGGTGCCGGCGCCGCGGCCTCGGGCGCCGCGGGGGCGAGGCTCGACGGGACGCCCGCCATCGGGGCGGCACTTGGTGCGCCACTCGGCGCCGAGGCGCTCAGGGCCCCCGCCGTCGGGGAGGCCGCGGCCGCCATCGAATCCGCGGGGACCATCGGCGTCGGGCGCGTCGGCCGCGGGAAGAGCACCGGCGTGAGGAGGACGACGGCGCCGGTCAACACCAGCGCGAGGAAGAAACGCTTATCCATCACGGAGCTTGCTCGGGAGTGAGTCGGGCACGGGGTCGAACCCCCCCGCCCGGAATGGGTGACAACGGGCGATGCGTCGGACCGCGAGCCACCCGCCGCGCCACGTCCCATGGCGCTCGAGCGCCTCGATGGCGTAGTGCGAACAGGTGGGGTGATAGCGACACGACGGCGGCAACAACGGTGAGATCGCCACCTGGTAGCCGCGCACGATCAGGATGAAGAGTAGTCTCACGACCGGTCCTCGACCACACGGCCGCCGGTCGGCGCGAGCGGGGTCGCGAGTCGCATCGCGATCCGCTCGAGATCCCCGAGCAGCGCGTCGAAGCTCGCGGCGTAGCACGTGGGTGTCGCCCAGACTACCAGCTCGCTCGGCGCCCCCTGCGCGTCGGCGGTGCGGAGCACGGGCCAGAGCGCGCGACGCACCGCGTCGCGCAGACGCCGCTTCACGAGATTGCGCTCCACCGAGCCATGCCGGTGCTTGGGCACGATGAGACCGACCCGGGAGTGACGCAGAAGGGAAGCGAGTTGCCGGACCTCGAGGTGCGAGGTGCGGAACCGCTTCCCTTGTCGGCGGACCCGATCCAGGTCCGTCGCATAGGTCAACCAGCCGATGGACGCGCCATCCGCCGGCGACCGCGGCGCCGACTCAGGCGCCAGCGTACTTGGACGGGAGCTTCACGGTCAGCCGCTTGCGCCCCTTCTTCCGGCGGCGGCTGAGGACCTCACGCCCCCACTTGGTCTCCATGCGCGCGCGGAACCCGTGCGTCTTGATGCGACGCTTGTTGCGCGGGCGGTACGTCGGCTTCCCCATCGGTCAAACCCTCAGGCGTGAAATGCGATTCCAGACAGACCGCTAAACCTATCCGCCGCCGATGGTTAGGTCAACCCGACCGCGCGCGATCCCGACTGGCTTGCAGTCACGAATGTTGACTTGTCCACAGGCGGTGGTACGTTCCGCCTCCCTCTCGGATATCCACACCAGCTGGTGCGCGCCCCGTAATGACGCTCTCCCCCTCGGAACTCTGGACTCGCCTGCTCGATCAGGCACGCACCAGACTCCCTGACCACACGATCGACACCTGGCTCGCCCCACTGACGGCAGCCGAGTACACTGACGACACCCTGACCCTCAACGCCCCCGACCAATTCTCGGTCGAGTGGAACGAACAGCGCCACGCCGCCGTGCTGGAGTCGGTGGCGCCGATCGCCTTGGGGCACCCGGTGAAGATCCAGCTGCGGGTGCAGGCCGAGCGACTCCAGCGGTCCCAGATGGACCTTTTCGTGCCATCTCCGGGCCAGCAGCAGGCCAGTTTGACGCCACAACGCGGTTCTGGTGGGGTCACACTCAGCGCCCTCAACGAGCGCTATACCTTCCAGACCTTCGTCGTCGGCAAGTCCAACGACCTCGCCGCCGCCGCCGCCATGGCGGTCGC
>CAIVJV010000234.1 GCA_903906325.1 uncultured Gemmatimonadota bacterium | reverse complement strand
CGGCGCCACAGCGACCGCTGGATCATCGCGCCCGCCGGGGTCGGGCCCGTCGGGCCACGTCCACGAGGAAGCGATCCACGGCCCGATCGGTGAGGGGATGGTTCACCAGGGTGCGCAGCGTCTCGGGGGTGAGCACCGCGGCGTCCGCGCCCGCGGCCCCCATCGCGCTCAGACGGAGCGCGGTGGTCGGACCCGCGGCGACGAGATCGCACTCCACCGAGGCCCGGTCGAGCATCGCCCGCAAGGGGACGAGGACCGACTCCCCAGGGTGGTCGATGGCGTCGAGCGCATCGACGGGGACGACCACGTGCGCCGCGCCGGCCTTGGCCGCGAGGAGCCCCTGGGCGGCGGAATGCACGAAGGTCGCGGCGCAGCGGACCCCGTCGCGGCTCAGGCGACGGAAGGCCGGGAGCGCGTCCTCGACGAACGGGATGGCGACGATGACCTGCTCCGACACACGGCGGAGGGCGCGCGCCCCGCGGATGATCTCCGTCGGGGTCAGGGCCCCGACGCTCGCGAAGATCGGCACCGGGGCGAGCGCGGCGAGCTCCGTGAGGATCTCGAGGGGGTCGGCCTGCGGGACCTCCTCGGCGAGCACGCGCGGCGTCGCGACGACGCCGTCGATCAGGCCGCTCTGCAGCGCCCAGCGGATCTGGTCGGGATCGACGGTGGCGAGGTAGAGGCGCATCAGGCGGGCAGGTACAGGTCGGCGGGGTAGGCCACTTCCTCGAGCGAGAGCCCCGCGGCGGCGGCCGGTGGCGCGACCTCGTCATTGGTCTCGGCCACCAGGAGGGCGAGGAACGCCTCGCGCGTCCGCTTCCCACTCGCGGTCTCGAGCATCGTGGCCACGAGGAACCGCACCATGTGGTGCAGGAAGCGATTCGCCTGGATCTCGAAGACGAGGTCACCCGGTTCATCGGGCGCGGCGTCGACCCACCGCGCGAGGGTCACGGTGCACCGGTGATCATCGTCGGCCGGCGCGGTCCCGCGCACGGCGAACCCCCGGAAGACATGCGAGCCACGGAGTTGAGCGGCGCACCAATCGAGCGTCGCGCGGTCGAGCGGGGCGCCGTCGTACGGGGTCGCCCAGCGGCGACGGAACGGCGATCCGGCCTCCGCCCGCGTGCCGAGCCGATAGCGATAGCGCCGTGCCGTGGCGCTGAACCGCGCATGGAAGTCCGGCCGCATCTCGTGGGCCGACGCCACCCAGAGGTCGGCGGGGAGCTGCTGGTTCATCACGCGCCGAAGACGCCCGGGCTCCCAGTGCGGCGCGACGGTGACGCCGGCGGCCTGTCCGCGCGCATGGACGCCGGCATCGGTGCGACCCGCACCCGTCACTCGGATGGGCGTGCCGTGCAAGCGTCCGAGCGTCTCCTCGAGGACACCTTGCACCGTGCGGAGACCGGGTTGGAGTTGCCACCCGGCGAATGCGGTCCCGTCATAGTGTAGGACCAGTTGCACGCAGCGCTCCGCCATCCGGGGAAAGATACCCGAGGCGGGGGGGGCACTTCAAGGAAAATCCCTCGGCGCGCAGGCGGCTCGCCGAGGGAATCCGAAGGCAACGTGACGGGGCACCGACGCGGCCCCAGGCGGGGCCTCAATAGCGCCGGAGCACCCCGACGACGATCCCCTGCACACGGACCTGGTCCTCCTGCACATAGATCGGGGACATCGTGGCATTGGCGGGCTGCAGGCGCACGCGCCCGTCGCGCTCGCGGTAGTAGCGCTTCACGGTCGCCCCCGACTCCTCCACCATCGCGATCACCATCTCGCCGTTGTCCGCCGCGGGACGGTCGTGCACCACGACCATGTCCCCATCCGCGATCTGGTCCTCGATCATCGAGTTCCCCCGGACGCGGAGCACATAGTGCCCCCCGGGCCGGCGGACGAAGTCCTCAGGGACGGCGATGGTCTCGGTCGCCTCGAACGCCTCGATCGGGAGGCCGGCGGCCACCGCGCCGAGGACCGGGAGCTCGACGGAGCGGGGGAAGACGTCGGAGGGGAGGATCTCGATCGCGCGGCTCTCGTTGTAGCTCCGCTTGATGTACCCCTTCCGCTCCAGGTTGCTAAGGTGCTCATGGACCGTCGCGAGCGAGGTGTACCCGAAGCGCTCGGCGATCTCCTCGAAGCTCGGGGCATACCCGTGGGTGTCCCCGTACTGGGTGAGGAAATCGAGGATCTCGCGTTGCTTCTTGGTGAGCGGCATGGGTCTGGTCCGTCGCAAGGGTGGTCGGTCGTCTCGCCAGTCGTGGGAGGACGCCCGAAGATGTCCCGAAGTAACGGTATCCGAAGAAAGGGCGAAGCGCAACCAGTGGGCGGCGGGAATGGCATTTACCCGGGGTCGCCCTGCATCGTCCTTCGGTGTCGGAGACCGCCCTTCTCATCGCTCAGCCGTCGACGCCCCATGCTTCGGGATCCACGTCCGTGACCAACTCGTCCTCGTCATCCCCGGGAGCCCTCCCCGCCTGGGCGCAGGTGGGAGAGAGACGCCAGGCCCACATCGCGCGCGTCGTCGCGCTGCTGGATCGCTGGGCGCACGACCTGGACCTCGCGCCTGACGAGGCGTCGGCGTGGCACGATGTCGGGGTCTTCCATGACGCGTTGCGGGACGCGCCGGAAGGGGAGCTACGGCGACTGGCCGGGCCGGTCGACCTCCCGCTCGAGGTGCTCCATGGCCCCGCCGCGGCGAATCTGCTCGTCGCGAACGGTGAGACCCGACAGGCGGTGCTCGACGCCGTGCGGTGGCACACGGTGGGGTATGCCGGGTGGGGCCGTACCGGCCGCGCACTCTATATGGCCGACTTCCTCGAACCGGGGCGCCCCTTCTTGCGAGCCGATCGCGCCTTCCTCGCCGAGCATCTCCCCCACGACTTCGACGGGGTCTTCCGCCAGGTCGTGCGGATGCGCCTGGAGTGGACGCTGCGCGAGGGGAAGGCGCTGTTCTCGGAGGCGGTGGCGCTGTGGAACGCGGTCCGATGATCCCGCGTCGCTTGCGTGGATGGCTCGTGGTCGGCCTGCTCCTCGTGGGGGCGGGTGTCGCGCTCTGGCGCCGCGGCGCGGCCGCATCCCCGGCGCCCGCCGCGTCGGCCGAGGCCGCTACGACGATCCCGCGGGTGGTCCCGGACTCCCTGCGCATCCGGGTGGAGGTCTTGAACGGCGCCGGCACCCGCGGGTTGGCCCGGCGCGCGACCCTCGCCCTGCGAGCGGCCGGGTTCGATGTCGTCGCCTCGGGGAACGCACCCGAGCGGACCGATAGCTCGATCGTCTTGGTGCGGAGCGGTCAGGTGGCGTGGGGCGAACTCGCGGCGCAGGCGCTCAACGGGGCGCGCGTCGAGCTCCGCCCCGACACGTCACGCTACCTGGACCTCACGATCATCGTCGGGACCCGCTGGCGCCCGCCGCCGGAGCCGTTCGACCCGTAGCTGCCCGCAGGCCGCGG
Organism: uncultured Gemmatimonadota bacterium; assembly: GCA_903906325.1. Taxonomy (GTDB): domain Bacteria; phylum Gemmatimonadota; class Gemmatimonadetes; order Gemmatimonadales; family Gemmatimonadaceae; genus Pseudogemmatithrix. Next base: position 12,546 of record CAIVJV010000234.1, on the reverse strand, counting down.
CGATGTCCTTCCCGCGGCTCTTGCGGATCGCGACCTCCACCCCGTGGCCGCGGATGCGACGTGCGAAGCGCGCGATCGCCTCGGGCGGGGTGGGGGTGAAGCCCATCGCCCCGCCCGGGTGCAGGGGGATCAGGTTGACGAAGGCGCCGCACGCCTGCGCGAGGTCGGCGAGCTGGTCGGCGTGCACCGGGTGATCGTTCACCCCGCCGAGCATGACGTACTCGAAGGTGACGCGCCGGTCGAACGCCGCTGCGGCACGGATCACCTCCGCCAGCGGATACTTGGTGTTCACCGGCATCAGCGTCTGTCGGAGCGCATCGGTCGGCGCATGGATCGAGAGCGCGAGGCGAAACTGTTCCTTGCGCCGCCCGAGCGCCTCGATCCCCGGCAGGATGCCCACGGTGGAGACCGTGATGTGCCGGGCCCCGATCCCGAACCCCTTGGGGTCATTGAGGACGGAGAGGACGACGTCGACCGCCGACCAATTCATCAGCGGTTCGCCCATCCCCATGAAGACGATGTTCGTCGCGCGGACCGGGGGGTCGAGCAGGGCGAGTTCCCGCACCTGACCGGCGATCTCGTGCACGGCGAGGTTGCGAGCGAACCCCATCGCCCCGGTGGCGCAGAAGGCGCACTGGAGTGGGCACCCCGCCTGGGACGAGATGCAGAAGGTCATCCGGTCGTCATCGGGGATCGCGACGGTCTCGATCGCCTGGCCATCCGCGAGACGGAAAAGGAACTTGCGGGTGCCGTCGGTGGAGCGTTGCTCGGTCTCGAGGCGGAGTCGCGGGAGCTCGAAGTGGGCGGCGAGCTGCTCGCGGAATGCCTTCGGGAGGTCGGTCATCGCCTCGAAGCTGGCGACCGGCTTCTGCCAGAGGTGGGGGACGACCTGGCTCCCGCGGTAGGCGGCCTCCCCCTGGGCCACGGCGAACGCCCGTAGGACGCGCTCCGCCTCGCTCGGGGCCAGATCCAGCAGATTCTGCATCCCGAAGCCTACCGGTTCGCGCGGGGGCGGTCAATGCGGATCGCCTACCACCAAGTCGCTGCGGGGATTAGATTTACCTCTCTTCATGTCATTGGTCGGACCTCCTGTCGCCCTCCGCGAACGGCCGTCGAGATTCTGGCCGGCGCTGCTCTGGGCCGCCCTCATCCTCGTGGGGACGTCCTGGCCCAACATCTCCGTCGGCCCTGACATCGGCGGGCTCGACAAGGTCGTGCACTTCAGCATGTACGGCGGCTTCGCCTACCTCCTCCTTCGGGCGAGCCGATATCGCGCCTCGTGGGGCCGCGTCGCGATCGTCCTCGGCTGCGTCGCCGTCTTCGGCTTCCTCGACGAGCTGCACCAGGCCTACATCCCGGGTCGGTCCGCGAGTCTCGCCGATTGGATCGCGGACCTCTTCGGCGGTGCCACCGGCGCCCTCGCCTCGCGGGTCCGCGCGCACTCCCGTCCCTCCCTCTCCTCTCTCCCGTCGTGACCACTCCCTCTCCGGCGACCCTCGCCACCTCCCTGCGCACCCATCTCGCCGGCACCCTGCGTGCGGAGCAGACCGGGACGGCCGTCGTGCTCGGCGGTTGGGTCCATCGATCCCGCGATCTCGGAGGGCAGGTCTTCCTCGATCTCCGCGATCGGGGCGGGGTGGTGCAGTGTTCGTTCAATCCGCAGTGGACCCCCTCCGAGGTGATCGCGGCCGCGGCGGCCGTCGGGATCGAGAGCGTGGTGATGATCGAGGGGACGGTGGCGCCCCGTCCGGCCGAGATGCGGAACCCCGAGATGGTGACGGGGGCGATCGAGGTCCGCGCCACGGCGATCCGGGTGGTCGGTCCCGCGGTGACACCGGCGTTGCCCGTGGCGCCCATCAAGGATGGGAAGCTGCCCGCCGAGGAGCTCCGGCTGCGGCATCGCATCCTCGATCTCCGGCGCGAGGAGCTCCAGCACGCGCTGGTGCTCCGGCATCGCCTGATGCAGACGACGCGGCAGTACCTGAGCGCCCAGGGCTATCTCGAGCTCGAGACGCCCATCCTGACGAAGCCGACCCCGGAGGGCGCGCGCGACTTCCTCGTCCCGAGCCGGATGCATGCCGGGGAGTTCTATGCCCTCCCGCAGTCCCCGCAGATCTACAAGCAGCTCTTCATGTGCGCGGGGTTCGATCGCTACTTCCAGATCGCGCGCTGCTTCCGTGACGAGGACCTCCGGGCGGACCGCCAGTTGGAGTTCACCCAGATCGACATCGAGGCCTCGTTCATCGGGCGCGAGGACATCATCGCGATGGCCGAGGGGTTGATCCAGGCGCTCTGGGCGGAGGCGGGGATCGCGGTCGCGACCCCCTTCCCACGGATGAGTTATGCCGACGCCATGGAGCGGTACGGGTGTGATCGTCCCGACCTGCGGTACGGGCTCGAGATCGAGGATCTGACCGCGCGCTTCGCGCCGAGCGAGTCGGGGATCATCCAGTCGGCGCTCCAGGCCGGTGGTCGCGTGCGAGGGATCCGTGTGCCGGGGGGCGCGGCGTGGAGCCGGAAGCAGGTCGATGAGCTCGAGACGATCGCGAAGGGCGCCGGCGTCGGCGGGTTGATCCGTCTCAAGGGCACGGGGAGCGCGCTCGAGGGCCCGCTGGCGAAGTTCCTCTCGCCGGAGTCGCAGGCCGCGTTGCAGCTCCGCGAGGGAGAGCTCCTGCTCGCCGTCGCGGCGCACGACCGCGTGGCGAGTCCCGCGCTCGATCGCGTGCGACAGGAGTGTGCGGCGCGACTCGGACTCGCGGACCCGACCGTCCGACGCTTCCTCTGGGTGCTCGACTTCCCGATGTTCGACCAGGACCCGGAGACCGGCGCGCTCGCGGCGGTGCATCACCCGTTCACTGCGCCCAACGCCGAGGATATGCAGGCGCGCCCCGATGCGCCCGCCTCGTGGCGTGCGCTCGCCTACGATTGCGTGCTCAACGGGACCGAGCTCGGTGGGGGGAGCATCCGCACGAGTGACCCGGCGGTGCAGGCGCGGATGTTCGCGCTGCTGGGGATCGGCGATACGGCCGAGCAGGAGCGGCGCTTCGGCTTCCTCCTCGAGGGGCTTCGGGCCGGCGCCCCGCCGCATGGGGGGATCGCCTTCGGCTTCGACCGGATCGCCATGCTCTTGGCGGGTGCGAGCTCGCTCCGCGATGTGATCGCCTTCCCCAAGACGACGGCGGCGCGCGCGCTCTTCGAGGGGGCGCCGAGCGCGGTGCCGGCGGCGGATCTCACCGAGCTCCATATCCGCACGGTGGACGCATGACCGACGGGACCATGACGGGCGAGCCGCAGACGATCCGCCTCTCGACGGAAGGGGCGGACCTGCTCCTCCTGGCGGGGGCGGGGGATGCCAACCTCTCCGAGCTCCAGAAGCTCTTTCCCGTGCGCGTCACCTTGCGTGGGGACGCGATGACGCTCGTCGGGCCGGCGGAGACCGTGGAGAAGGCGGGGTCCGTGGCCACGCGCATGATCGACCAGGCCCGTCAGGGGCAGCCGCTCGACCCCGACGATGTGCTGCGATTCTCGCTCGAAGGGGCCCCGCGGGACGGGGGGACGCCAGGGCGCATCGTCCTCCCCGGGGTGCGCAAGATCATCCAGCCCAAGACGCAGGGGCAGGGTGAGTACATGCAGAAGCTGATGGAGCACGAGATTGTGATCGGGATCGGCCCCGCGGGCACGGGGAAGACCTATCTCGCGGTGGCGGCGGCGGTCGATGCCCTCGCGCGGAAGCGGGTGCGGCGCATCGTGCTCGCGCGGCCGGCGGTGGAGGCCGGGGAGTCCCTCGGCTTCCTCCCCGGGGACATGCAGGCGAAAGTCGATCCCTATCTGCGTCCGCTCTACGACGCGCTCGACGACCTGATGCCACCGGAGCGGGTGGCGCGGGCCCTCGAGACGCGCGTGATCGAGATCGCACCCTTGGCCTACATGCGCGGGCGTACCCTCGCCGATGCCTTCGTCATCCTCGACGAGGCGCAGAACGCCACCAACGCGCAGATGAAGATGTTCCTCACGCGCCTCGGCGTGAACTCGCGGGCGGTGATCACCGGCGACAAGACGCAGGTCGACCTCCCGAAGCGCGAGGAGAGCGGCCTCCTCCAGGTGGAGCGGATCCTCCAAGGGATCGAGGGGATCGCCTTCCACTACTTCACCGAGGTGGATGTGGTGCGGCACCGGCTGGTGCGCGAGATCGTCGCCGCGTACGCGAAGGACGCCGGGACGTGAGTGCCGTGACGGTGTCGGTGCAGGCCGACGGCGCGCGATCGGTGCTCGCGCGCGCGGATGCCACGGCGCTCGTGCGGGCGGTGCTGCGCGGCGAGCGGGTGCGAACGGCCCTCCTCTCCATCACCTACCTCTCGCGGCGACGGATGGCGGCGCTCAATCGGCGCCACCTCGGCCATGCGGGGGCCACCGATGTGATCGCCTTCGGGTTCCGGGACGCGCAGGGTGCCACGATCGGGGATGTCTACATCTGTCCGGAGGTCGCGCGCGAGCACGCCCACGCCTTCGGGTGCCCGGTGCGCGAGGAGCTCGCTCGCCTGGTCATCCACGGCACACTCCATGTCGTGGGCTATGACCATCCGGCGGGCGAGGCGCGTGTGCGCTCTCCGATGTGGCGGCGGCAGGAACACCTCCTCCGGCGGTGGCGCGCGGCATGAGTGCGCTCCTCGTCCTGCTGGCGGCGGGGGCGGCGGCGGTTGTCGCCGCGGGGAGCGTCTATGCCGATAGCGCCCTGCTCAGTCTGGACGAGGAGGACCCGCCGTCCTCGCCGGCGGTCCGAGACCTCCTCGCGCGGCGCGAATCGGTGCATCGGGCGCTCGCCTTCGGGCGTATCCTCGCCCAGCTCTCCGCCGGGACGGCGACGACGGTGGCACTGATGACGAGCGGGTGGGTCCCGGCGCGGTATCTGATCCCCGTCGTCGTGGTGGCCGGCGTGCTCCTGGTGATGCTGACGGAGGTGGCGGCGCGCGAGGCGGGAGACGCGACGGGAGCGCAAGGACTCGCGCGCGTGCATCCGCTCATACGGATGGTCGAGACGCTCTGCGCGCCGGTGGTCAAGTTCGGCAGCTGGGGTGACCGGCTCCTGCACGCGGTGCTCCCGCCCTCGCGCGACGATGCGATCGAGGCGCGGGAGGATGCCGTGGAGCGGTTCCGCGAGGTCGTCGCGGCCGAGGCCGAGGCCGGGGGCGGCGACCGCGTCCTCGTGCACGGGGTCTTCTCCCTGCGAGACACCCGCGTCGACGCGATCATGATCCCGCGGGTCGACATCGTCGGGATCGAGCTCGACACCCCCTGGTCGGAGGTCGCGGATCGGGTGCGCAGCAGTCAGCATGCGCGACTCGTGGTCTTCGATGGGTCGCTCGATGAACCGGTGGGCGTGCTCTACGCCAAGGACCTGTTGGCGGCGCTCGTGGCGGATGAGGAACCCGCCTCGGGATGGCGGGCGCTCGTGCGCCCGGCGCTGTACATCCCGCCCACCAAGGGGGTCGAGGCGCAGTTGCGTGAGTTCCGCACCACGCGTCGGCATATCGCGATCGTGCTCGATGAGTTCGGGGGGACGGCGGGGCTCATCACGCTCGAGGACATCCTCGAGTTGATCATCGGGGACATCCAGGATGAGGGCGATGTGGAGCGTCCGGACATCGAGCGCGGACCGGGCGGGCGCCTCTGGCTCTCGGCCGGCGTCACCCTCGAGGCCCTCTCCGAGTTGCTCGGGCAGGATCTGACCCGTGCGGACGTCTCCACGGTCGGGGGACTCGTGATGGAGATGCTGGGCCGTGTCCCGTCGCCGGGGGAGTCGCTCACGGTCGCCGACCATCGGGTGGTGATCGAGCGCGTGGTGCGGCGGCGCGTGGAGCGCGTGTATCTGGAGCCGCTGGCGGCGGTGGCGGCGGAGGTCGCATGAGCCTCTGGGTCCTCAGTCTCGGACTCGTCGTGGTCGTCGGGTTGCTGACGGGCGCGGCGACCGCGCTGCGCTCGGTGAGTCGGATCTGGCTGCGGCATTGGGCGGAGCAGCGGCTCGCGGGGGCGGCGACGGCCGCCCTCTATCTCGAACGGCCGCACCAGCTCCTGGTGGCGGCCGGCACCGGGATCGCGGCGACGGTCTTCACCCTCGGGGCGGTGATCGGGCTCGGGGTGGGGGCGGGCGCGTTCAGCGTCTCGCGACGGGTGCTGTTCACCGCGACGGGACTGCTGATCCTCGGACAGCTCCTTCCGCGTGCGATCGCCAAGCGATGGCCCGCGGGCACCCTCGCCGTCCTCTTGCCGCCGCTCCGCCTCGTCGATCGGCTCGTCGCCCCGTGGGCGGCCCTCGCGACACGACTCCTGGACCGCCGCCTGCCGCTCCCGCGGGTGGAGCCCACGCCGCAGGAATCGCTCGAGGATCTCCTCCGCGAAGGGGAGGTCGAGGGGGTCGGTGCCGCGGGGGAGCGCGCCATCATCAGCGGGGTCGTGGAGTTCGGGACCCGCTCGGTCCGCGAGGCGATGACCCCACGGGAGGAGATCGTCGGGGTCGAGCGGGGGGCCGATGCCGCGACGGTGGGGCGCGTGGTGGCGCAATCCAAGTTCAGTCGGCTCCCGGTCTATCGGTCGACGCTCGATCAGGTCGAGGGGCTCCTCACCAGCTGGGATGTCATCGCGCGGCCAGAGGCCCCGCTCGAGCGCTTGCGGCCGGTGGCGGTCGCGGCGCCTGACGAGCCCTGTCATGCGGTGATGACACGGATGCTGCGCGATCGGCGCCACTTGGCGATCGTCCAGGGCCTCGCCGGTGAGACGATCGGGCTCGTGACGCTCGAGGATCTCATCGAGGAGGTCGTCGGCGACATCCACGACGAACATGACGAGCCACAGGCGGGGGAGCGATGACCGGTCGAGGGACGCTCGAGCGGGTGCTCGCGGGATTCGAGGCGGGGCAGACGGCGGCGCTCGCCCGCGCGGTGAGCATCATCGAGGATCAGCGCGAGGGACATGAGACGCTCGCCGCCATCCTGCACCCCCGGCTCGGGCGCGCGCGACGGATCGGCCTCACGGGACCGCCAGGGGCCGGGAAGAGCACGCTCACGACGCTCCTCGCCGAGCGCTATCTCGCCGCGGGGTTGAAGGTCGGGATCGTGGCCGTCGATCCGACCTCGCCCTTCACCGGGGGCGCGCTGCTCGGGGATCGCGTGCGCATGGAGCGCGTGGCGCTCCACCCGAACGTCTTCATCCGATCGATGGCGACGCGAGGGTCGCTCGGCGGACTCGCCGCGATGACGCGCGAGGTGTGCGACGTGCTCGACGCCTTCGGGATGGATCGGATCCTCGTGGAGACGGTCGGGGTGGGACAGAGTGAGCTCGATATCGCGCGCTTGGCCGATACGAGCACGGTGATCCTCGTCCCCGAGTCGGGGGACGCGATCCAGACGCTCAAGGCGGGGGTGATGGAGATCGCCGATTGCTTCGTGGTGAACAAGGCGGATCGGCCGGGCGCGGATCGGCTCCGGAACGACATCGAGGTGATGCTCGGGCTTCGGGGCGGTGGCGGCCCCACGCCCGATGCCCACCACGGCGTCGACCTCAAGGCACTCCATCCCAAGCGGCAGGCGCGTGAGGCGGCGGCCCGCGACGATGACAGCTGGACGCCGCCGGTGCTGCGGACCGTCGGTGCGACCGGCGACGGGGTCCCGGAGCTCATCGCCGCGTTGGACCGGCACTTCGCCTATCTTGAGCGCACCGGGACCTTGCACGCCCGGCGTCGCGAGCGCCTCCGGGACCGGGTGCGCGATGTGGTGGAACATCGGATCCAGCGGCGGCTCTGGCGCGACGCGGCGATCCGGCAGTGGGTGGAGGACCAGCTCCCGGCGCTCGAGCGCGGGGAGGTGACCCCCTTCACCGTGGCGGAGGCACTCCTGGCTCGGGGCGTCGCCGCTGGGACCTTCACGGGGCAGGCACCATGACGACGCCGACCGAACTCGACCCGACGCTCGCGGCGATGCGCGACGAACTCGACCGACTCCGTGCCGAGGTCGACGCCTGGCGCACGCGGTTCGCCTCCGGAGCCGTCCGTGACCTCGCCTACGCCAACTCGGCGGCCGAGGTGGCGCCGTTCTACACCGCCCTCGATCTCGAGGGGTCGGCCGGGACGGCGTTCGAGGTGCCCGGGCAGTATCCCTACACCCGCGGGATCCACCCGACCGGGTATCGCGGGAAGCTCTGGACGATGCGGCAGTTCGCTGGTTTCGGCTCCGCGAAGGAGACCAACGCCCGCTACAAGTTCCTCCTGAAGGAGGGGACCACCGGACTCTCCGTCGCCTTCGATTTCCCCACCTTGATGGGGTACGACTCCGATCATCCGCGCTCGGAGGGGGAGGTCGGCAAGTGCGGCGTGGCCATCAGCTCGCTCGCCGACATGGAGCAGCTCTTCGAGGGGATCCCGCTCGGCGAGGTCTCCACCTCGATGACGATCAACGGGCCGGCGATCATCCTCTGGTGCTTCTATCTCGCCGCGGCGGAGAAGCAGGGGGTGCCGCTCACGGCGCTCCGTGGCACGGTGCAGAACGACATCCTCAAGGAGTACATGGCGCAGCACGCCTGGTGCTTCCCGATCGAGCCGGCGCTGCGGTTGATCGTCGACATGTTCGAGTTCGGGGCGCAGGAGGTGCCGCAGTGGAACACCGTCTCGATCTCGGGCTATCACATCCGCGAGGCGGGGGCGACGGCGGCGCAGGAACTCGCCTTCACGCTCGCCGACGGCTTCACCTACGTGGAGCGCGGGATCGCCCGCGGATTGGATGTGGACGACTTCGCCCCTCGCCTCTCCTTCTTCTGGGACATCCACAACGATTTCTTCGAGGAGATCGCGAAGCTTCGGGCGGCGCGGCGGATCTGGGCGCGGCACATGAAGGAGCGGTACGGCGCCACCTCGGCGCGCTCGCTCGTCATGCGCTTCCACTCGCAGACGGCCGGGGTGACCCTCACCGCGCAGCAGCCGATGAACAATGTGGTGCGCGTCGCCTATCAAGCCCTCGCCGCGGTGCTCGGCGGGACACAGTCGCTGCACACCAACTCGATGGATGAGACGCTCGCGTTGCCCACCGAGCAGGCGGTCGAGGTCGCGCTCCGGACGCAGCAGGTGCTCGCATATGAGACAGGGGTGCCGAACGTGATCGACCCGTTGGGCGGCTCGTATTATGTGGAGAAGCTCACCGATGAGCTCGAGGCGGAGGCGGAGCGGCTCTTCGAGGAGATCGCGGCGCAGGGCGGGGTGGTCGCCGGACTCGAGACGGGATGGTTCCAGAAGAAGATCGCGGAGTCCGCGGCCCGCCAGCAGTGGGAGATCGAGCAGCATCGCCGGTGGATCGTCGGGGTGAATGCCTTCGCCACCGAGGAGCGCGCCCTGGAGATCCCGTTGCTCAAGATCGACGAGCAGGCGGCCAAGGATCAGGCGGCCGCCCTGGCGCGCTTGCGGCAGACGCGCGACGCCGCCCGCTGCACGGCAGCGCTCGACCGGCTGCGCGAGGCGGCGCGCGGGACGGAGAACGTGGTGCCCTGCATCCTCGAGTGCGCGCGCAGCTATTGCACGCTCTATGAGATCCGCGCCGCGCTCGAAGAGGTCTTCGGGGCGTATCGCGAGCCGGTCTTCTTCTAGGCGATGGCCCGGCGCGTGGCGTGGTGGCGCTCGTATTTCGACGAAGGCTACCTGAACGAGTACTCCCCGCTCTTCACGCCGGCGAGTGACCGGGCGCAGGTCACGCGCCTGCTCGAGGTCCTGGCGTTGCCCACCGGGGCCCGGGTCCTCGATCTCGCCTGTGGGCAGGGGCGTCATGCGCGGCTCCTCGCCGCGGCCGGTCATCAGGTGGATGGGGTCGATCTCTCCCGGCCGCTGCTCAGGATCGCACGCCAGGCGGGCCGGAAGGCCGGGATCCCCACGCGGGCCAGCCGGTCCATCCCGGGGCCCTCGCTTCGCTATCATCACCGCGACATGCGCCGACTGCCGACCCTCTGGCGGGGGCGGTTCGATGCCGTGGTGAATCTCTTCACGAGCTTCGGCTTCTTCGACGATCCCGCGGAGGACGCCAAGGTGCTCCGTGGGGTGGCCCGCGTCCTGAAGCGCGGAGGGACCTTCCTCTGGCAGGGTGGGAGCCGCGATGGGATCATGGCGCGCTTCGTCGGCACCGACCGCTGGGAGACCGCCGATGGCACCACCGTGCGACAGGACCGGACGTTCGATCCGCTCACCGGGTTCCTGACCATCGCGTCCACCTGGACCCGTGGGCGCACGGTCGAGGAGCGGTCCCACCGGATCCGGCTCTACACCGCGGATCGGCTCGCGGGCCTCATGGACGAGGCGGGACTCACGGTCGTCGCGGCGTACGACGGATTCTCGGACGCGCCGCTGCATCGACGGGCGACCGAGATGTTGCTCGTCGCGAGAAAGGCAGGGTAGCTTTCCCCCATGACTCGCCCCATCCGCGTCCTTGTCGCCAAGCCCGGTCTCGACGGTCATGACCGTGGGGCCAAGGTCGTCGCCGCCGCCCTGCGGGACGCGGGGATGGAGGTCATCTACACCGGCCTGCACCAGACCCCGGAGATGATCGCCTCGGCGGCCGTCCAGGAGGATGCCGATGTCGTCGGGCTGTCGATCCTCTCGGGCGCGCATATGACGCTCTTCCCGCGCGTCCTGCAGCTGCTGCGCGAACAGGGCCGTGACGACGTCCTCATCACGGGAGGCGGGATCATCCCGAAGGAGGACATGGCCGCCCTCGAGCAGCAGGGGATCGGGAAGCTCTTCGGCCCCGGGACACCGACGACGGCGCTGATCGACTACATCAAGGAGTGGTTCGCGGCGCGGCAGGCGCAGGGCGCGTGAGCGACGCCGGCCCGTCACGCCTTCGGCAGATGGCCGAGGCGTCGCGCGCCCTCGAGGAGCGACTGCGGCAGGGGGGTGGCCCGGACCGGGTCGCCAAGCAACATGCGCAAGGCAAACTCTCCGCCCGGGAGCGGATCGCGGCGCTCATGGATCCGGGGAGTCGGTTCATCGAGTTCGGGCTCCTCGTCGCCCATGATCGATACGAGGGCGAGGCGCCGGCGGCGGGGGTCGTCACCGGGCTGATCCAGGTGCGAGGCCGCGAGTGCGTCGTCGTCGCCAACGATGCCACGGTGAAGGCCGGCTCCTGGTGGCCCGAGACGATCCCCAAGATCCTGCGCGCTCAGGAATGCGCGATGCGCTGCCATCTCCCCATCCTCTATCTCGTCGATTCGGCGGGCGTGAACCTGCCGTATCAGGGTGGGGTCTTCCCGGGACAGTACGGCGCCGCGCGGATCTTCTATTACAACTCGCTCATGCGGCGCTACCTGCGCGTCCCCCAGCTCGCCGCGGTCATGGGGCAGTGCATCGCCGGCGGGGCGTATCTCCCCGCGCTGAGCGACGTGATCCTGATGGTCAAGGGCAGCTCGTTCATGGGGCTCGGTGGCCCGAACCTCGTCAAAGGCGCCACCGGGCAGAGCGTCGATGGGGAGTCACTGGGTGGCGCGGTGATGCACACCGAGGTGAGCGGGGTCGCGCACTATGCGTGCGAGAACGACGCCGAGTGCTTGGTGAAGATGCGAGCGCTCGTCGGTCGGCTCGCGCCGCCGGCGCGTCTGGCGCCCCATGATGCATCGGCACGAGCGGCGGACGAGGCGGAGACGCTGTACGACGTGCTCCCGTACGATCATCGGATGTCGTACGACATCCATGCCGTGTTGCGTGCCCTGGTCGATGCCGATTCGCTCGATGCGTTCCAGCCCAACCTCGCGAAGGAGCTCCTCTGCGCCGACGCGCGGATCGAGGGGATCCCGGTCGGGGTGATCGCGAACGCCCGTGGCCTCATCAAGGGACGCGCCGGTGAGCCGCCGCGCTTCGGCGGGATCATCTATCCCGAGAGCGCCGAGAAGGTCGCCTTCTTCATCGATCGCTGTGATCGCCAGGGGATCCCGCTCCTCTTTGTGCAGGATGTCTCCGGCTTCATGGTGGGGAAGGAGGCGGAGCAGGATGGCATCATCCGCGCCGGGGCGCGCTGGGTGGAGGCGATGGCCACCGCCTCGGTGCCGAAGCTCGTCCTCACGATCAATCACGCCTCGGGCGCGGGGTACTACGCGATGGCGGGGCAGGGGTTCGACCCCGATTTCATCTTCTCGTGGCCCACGGGCCGGATGGCGGTGATGGAGGGCGAGTCCGCGGTGGCGGCGGTGCATGGTCCCGCACTCACCAAGGCCAAGCAGGCCGGGGGCACACCCGATCCGGCCCTCCAGGCGGCCGTCGACGAGATGCGCGCCGACTACGAACACCAACTCGATGCGCGCTATGCGGGGGCGCGCGGGTACATCGACGCGATCGTCTACCCTGAGGAGACGCGCGCCACCCTCGCGATGGCGCTCCGCGCCGCCTGGCAGCATGCCGGGTCCCACCTCGGGCCCTTCGTCCTCCCATGTCGCTCCTGATCTACGGCGTCACCGGATACACCGGCCGCCTCATCGTCGATGAGGCGCTGCGCCTTGGCCTACGTCCCATCCTTTCCGGGCGGTCGG
>CAIVJV010000233.1 GCA_903906325.1 uncultured Gemmatimonadota bacterium | reverse complement strand
GGCTTCCCACGGAGCTGCTCGGGGCTCATGAACTCCGGCGTGCCGAGCACGATCCCGGTGGAGGTGAGCTTCTTCAGCTCCGCCCCCACCTCCCGTGCCTTCGCGAGCCCGAAGTCCATGATCACCGCGAACTCCTGCCCCGCGGCGTCCTTGCAGATCATGATGTTCTCGGGCTTGAGGTCGCGATGCACGATCGTGAGGTCGTGCGCCACCTGGAGCCCCGCCGCGATCTGTCCGACGAAGGTCACGGTGTCGGCGAGCGAGGTCTGTCGCACCCGATGGTTGCGGTCGCTGAGGATCTCGCCCTGCACATACGGCATCACCACATAGACGAGCCCGCCGGCAGTCTCGCCGAGCCTCACGATGTGACAGACGTGGCGATGCGCCAGCTTCCCGCCGAGCAGCGCCTCGCGACGCAGGCGGGCCATCGCCGTCGCATCCTTGGCGAGATTCGGCGCGAGGATCTTGATGGCGTACCGCGCGCCGGTCGCGAGCTCCTCACCGAGGTAGACATAGGACATCCCGCCCTCGCCGAGCTTGCGCTCGATGCGGAACGCACCGTCGAGGACCTTGCCGAGCATCGCGGACTGGTCCCCGAGGTCGGCGAGGGTGACCGCCTGCGGATCCGCCCCCGCGGACTCGGCCGGGGCCGCCGGGGGTGGGGCCGCCGGGGCCGCGGTGCCGGGGACGGGGACGAGCTTGCCGCCGTCTTGCGTGCAGAAGCGCGCGTCGTCGTCATAGGTGGCCCGACAGTTCGGGCATCGCATCGTCATCGGACCATCCCTCCGTCGCCGATCACGGCGCTCAAGCCATCCCACTCCACATTCCCACCGCTCAACACGCAGACGGTCGGGCCCTGCACCGCGACCCGTCGGTCGAGGAGCGCCGCGACGGTGATCGCCCCACTCGGCTCCGCCACGATCTTCATGCGATCGAGCAGGAACTGCACCGCGCAGGGGAGGAGCGCGTCGGGGACGGTGATCGCCTCGTCCATATGCGCGTGCAGATGCTGGAAGTTCCGCGTCCCGATCCGTACCGCGAGGAGGCCGTCGGCGAGGCCACCGGGATCCGCGGGGATCGTCACCGGTTCCCCCGCCGCGACGGCGCGCGTGTACTTGGGTGAGCCTTCGGGCTCCACCCCGACCACGCGCACCTGCGGGGCGAGCGCCTTCACCGCGGTGGCCACGCCGGAGCTCAGCCCGCCCCCCCCGATCGGCACGAGGACGGTCCCCACCGTGGGGCAATCCTCGCCGATCTCGAGTCCCAGCGTCCCCTGCCCCGCGATGATCGTCGGATCGTCATAGGGCGGGACCATCGTGAGCCCCTCGGCATCGGCGATCTCCAGGGCGCGCGTCATGCGCTCCGCGGTGGTGACGCCGGCGTAGAAGCAGCGGGCGCCGAGCCGCACGGCGCCGTCGCGCTTGGCCCGCGGCACCGTGGTGGGCATCACGATGGTCGCGGCGACACCGAAGAGCTGGGCCGCGAGGGCGACCGCCTGGCCGTGGTTCCCCGAGCTCGCGGTGATCACCCCCCGCGCGCGGGCCTCGGGGGAGAGCCGCGCGAGGAAGGTGTAGGCGCCGCGGAACTTGAACGCCCCACCGCGCTGGAGCATCTCCGGCTTGAGGAGGACCGGCGTCCCCAGCTGCGCCGTGAGGGGATCACAGGGCAGGAGCGGCGTCCGCACCGCGATCCCCCGGAGGATCGCGGCGGCGGCACGGATCTCGTCGAGCGAGACGAGGGGCTCGTGGCCCGGGAGCGGGGTCACTGCGGTCATCCGCGGAATCTCCCGCCGGTCATCGGCCCCCGCAATGCAGCATCGCGGCCCCCGTCGGGTCCGTGGGGTTGGGCGGGCCGTAGCGCGCCTCGATCACCCGGGTGTTCCCGCGATCGACGAGGGCGGTGAAGAGCCCGTCGTACTCGTGGTCGCAGAGATCGGGACGCGTGGGGCCGCCGATGGCGGCGAGCCAGGGCATGATCGTGTTGGAGTGCCCGACGAGGACGATCGTCTCCCCCGGATGCCGCCGCACGATGGCGGCGATCGAATCGGCCTGCGCGGCGCGGGGGACCAGCGGGATCAGTCGCGGGGTGAGCCCGAACCGCACCGCCACCGGTCGCGCGGTGTCCCGCGTGCGGGTGGTCGGGGTGTGATAGACCGCGGTGACCTTCGTCTCGCGCAGCACCATGCTGAGCGCCGCGGCGCGCTCGGTGCCACGGGCCGTGAGCGGGGGATCGTTCACCGGCTCCGCCGCCTTCTCCGCATGCCGGACGAGGATCACGACGGTGGGCGCGGCGGCACTCGACTGCGCGCGGAGGACGGGGGCGCCGGTCAGCGCGAGGGCGACGAGGAGGGCGTGGCGGAGGCGCATGGGGATCAGGCGATGAGGATCAGGCCGCTGGACGACGCATGGCGCGGCGTCCTCAGCGACGGACGATGGTGGTGCGGACGATGACGACCCCGGGCCCCTCGACGTGCGCGCGCACGAAGAGCACCTCGCCGTTCGGGAGATATCCGACGGGCACGCCGCGCGCGAGGGCGGTGCCCACGTAGACGCCGTCGGGCCCGAAGACGTCGAGGCGGGCCGGGTCGGATGACCCCGGCACCGTGCGCTCCACCCAGAGGGTCCCGTCCTTGTGCAGGGCGATCCGCTGGACGGCGACCTGCGCGGGATCGAGCGGCCGGCGCACCATCGCGAGGAGGCGCGGCCCCTCGTAGAGTCGGATCTCGTAGCGGGAGGGCCGATGCGCCACGAGCCGCGGCCCATCGGCGTCCGCGAGGATCGTGGCATCGTCCGCCTCGAGGAGGGGTGGGCTCGCGAGCGTGTCGGCGCGCAGCACGGTGCGACGAAGCCGCTCCTCACCTCCCTGCCCTTGGATGAGCCAGAGCCCCCCGGTGCGATACCCATGCCAGTCGGCGCGGGCGAGCTCGCCCGCGAGCGGACGGTCCTCGATGGGATCGAGCGTGGGACCGAAGCGCACCAACGCGCCCTTCCCGGGATCGGTGATGACCACCGTGTCGCCCTGCGACGCCATGCGCACGGGCCGGACGAACGCCCCGGGCCCACGCCCCGCGGTGCCGAGCACACGGTCCAGGCGTCCATCGCGCCCGAAGCGGAGCACCGCGGTGTCCCCGCCGATCACATAGGTCCGGCCCCCGCGGTCGGTGAGCACCCGCTCCGGGGTGACGGCGTCGAAGACCCAGGGGTTCCCGTCGGCGTCGGTGAGTGGCCCGATCTCGGTGAGGGTCCACGGGAGCGCCCGATCCGCCGGCCCCGACGTGATGAGGCGCACGCCGGCCGAGTCGGCGCGCACGACGGTCGGGTCACTCGGCTCGGTGGCGCGACACCCCACGAGGGACGCCGCGGCGATGACCGCGGCGATCCGCACGCCGGCGCGCCTCACGCCTCGTCGGCGCCGAGCTCCATCTGGTCGGAGCCGCCGGCCTCCTCGCCGCCCTCGGCCCCCTCGCCGCCCTCGGCCTCCTTGTCGTCGGAGACCACGCGCGCGATGGCGGCGACCACATCCCCCATCTCGAGGTTCTTGAGGCGTACGCCCTGGGCGACGCGTCCCGTCTCGCGGATGTCCTTCACCGCGCAGCGGAGCGACTGGCCGCCGCGGGTGATGAGCATGAGGCCGTCCTCCGGGAGCACCTCGAGCAGGCCGACCACATCGCCGGTCTTCTCGGTGCGCTTGACGGTGAGGATCCCCTTCCCGCCGCGACCCTGCACGCGGTACTCCTCGACGTTGGTGAGCTTGCCGAGCGCGAGCTCGGTCACCACGAGGAGCGAGGCCTCGCGCTTCACCACCACCATCCCGACCACGCGATCGCCGGCGCCGAGGGAGATCCCCTTCACGCCGGTGGTGTCGCGGCCCATCGCGCGGGCCTCCTGCTCGTGGAAGCGGATGCTGAGGCCGTGCTTGGTGACGAGCACCACGTCGTTGGTCCCCGTGGTGATCTGCACGTCGACCAGCTCGTCGCCCTCCTCGAGCTTGATCCCCTTGATCCCGGTGGAGCGGACGTTGGAGTAGTCGGAGAGCGCGGTCTTCTTCACCGTCCCGTTGCGCGTGCAGAACATCAGGAACTCCGTCTCGGTGAACTCCTTCACCGGGACGATCGCCTGCACGAGGGTGTCGGGGGTGACGTTGATCAGGTTGACGATCGGCTTGCCCTTGGTGGCGCGCCCCCCCTCGGGGATCTCATGCACCTTGAGCCAGAAGCAGCGGCCGTCCTGCGTGAAGATCAGCAGGTAGTCGTGCGTCTTGGCGACGAAGAGGTGCTCGACGAAGTCGTCGGTGCGGAGCTCCGTCCCCTTGGTCCCCACGCCGCCGCGGCGCTGCTTGCGGTAGGTGGTGATGGAGGTGCGCTTGATGTAGCCGGCGTGCGAGATGGTGACGACCATCTCCTCGTTGGCGATGAGGTCCTCGATCGAGAACTCCCCCTCGTCGCTGACGATCTCGGTGCGGCGGTCGTCGCCGAAGGTCTGCACGACGGTGGCGAGCTCGTCCTTCATCACGGCCATCCGCTTGGGCTTCGAGGCGAGGAGCGCCTCCAGGTCGCGGATCTGCGCGCGCACCTCGGTGAGCTCCTCCTCCAGCTTCTCGATCTCGAGGCCGGTGAGCTTGGCGAGGCGCATGTTGAGGATCGCCTCGGCCTGCCGCTCCGAGAGCCCGAACCGCTTCTGGAGCTCCGCGCTCGCCTCCGGGGAGTCCTCCGAGGCGCGGATGACCTTGATCACCTCGTCGATGTTGTCGACCGCGATCTTGAGCCCCTCGAGGATGTGCTCGCGCTCCTTCGCCTTCTCGAGGTCGAACTGCGTGCGGCGCACGATCACGTCGTGGCGATGCGCGATCCAGTGCTGCAGCACCTCGCGCATCCCCATCACCTTCGGCACGAGCCGCTTGGTGGCGGGGTCCGGCACCAACGCGAGCATGATCACGCCGAACGTGGTCTGCATCGAGGTGTGCTTGTACAGCTGGTTCAGCACCACCCGCGGGATCGCGTCACGCTTGAGCTCGATCACGATGCGCGTCTGCGCATCCGACTCGTCGCGGAGGTCCGAGACCCCCTCGATCTTCTTGTCGCGCACGAGCTCGGCGATCGACGCCACGAGGTTGGCGCGGTTCACCTGGTAGGGCAGCTCGGTGACGACGATCTGCGACTTGTTCGAGGACTCCTTCTCCTCGACTACGGCGCGGGCGCGCATCACGACCTTGCCGCGCCCGGTCTCGATGTAGTCCTTGATCCCCGCGCGCCCGTAGATGAAGCCCGCCGTCGGGAAGTCCGGCCCCTTCACCAGCCCACGGATTGCCTCCACCGAGAGCTCGGGGTCGTCGATCATCGCGGTGATCGCCGCGGCGACCTCGCGCAGGTTGTGCGGCGGGATGTTCGTCGCCATGCCGACCGCGATGCCGGCCGAGCCGTTCACCAGGAGGTTCGGGAAGGCCGACGGGAGGACCGTCGGCTCCTCGAGCCGGTCGTCGAAGTTCGGGGCGAAGTCGACGGTGTTCTTGTCGATGTCGGTCAGCATCTCCAGCGCGATGCGCGTGAGACGCGACTCGGTGTAGCGATACGCCGCGGCGGGGTCGCCGTCGACCGAACCGAAGTTCCCCTGCCCGTCCACCAGCGGATAGCGCAGCGAGAAGTCCTGCACCATGCGCACGAGGGCGTCGTAGACCGACTGGTCGCCGTGCGGGTGGTACTTGCCGAGCACGTCGCCGACCACCGTCGCCGACTTCTTGTACGCCCGCCCCGGGACGAGCCCGAGCTCGTTCATCGCGTAGAGCACCCGGCGGTGCACCGGCTTGAGGCCGTCGCGCACGTCGGGGAGCGCCCGGCTCACGATCACGCTCATCGAGTAGTTGATGAACGACTCGCGGACCTCGTCCTGGATGAGCCGCGGGAGGATGCGCTCCCGATTGTTCGGTGCGGTCATGGGATGCGGGAAAGAAGAGGGGGTCGCGCCCCCTCGGACGCGACCCCCAAAGTTACCCCTCGGCGAGGGTCAATTCAATCGAATTCCCAGAGGGGAATCACCCGGCCGTCGGGGGGCGGCCCCCCTCCGAGGCGGCGTCCTCCGCCTCCTCGGTGGCGAGCTCCCGCGCGATCGCCTCCCGCTCCCCGCGCCACCGCTGGTACCAGCGCCGGGTGACCTCGCCGGCGAGCTCCCGATTGCCCAGCCCGAACGAGAGCGCCAGCGCCAGCGCGATCGCGCCGAAGATGATCGCGAAGGCGGTGGTCACGATGTCGGTGGCGACCCCCAGCTCCTGCAGCGACATGAACACCGCGAGGAGGATCACCCCGCCCTTCCCCACCCGCGCGAGGGTCGGCCCGCCGTCGAGATTCTGCGTGGACGCCGCGATCAGCGCCGAGACGAAATCGCCGAGCACGATGCCCAGGATCACGATCACCACCGCCGCGATCACGCTCGGGACGTAGCTGAGCAGCTCGGAGAAGACCTGCCCGAGATAGTCGACCCCGAGGGCGTCGGCCGCGACCAGCATCGCGGTGAAGAGGATCAACCAGAAGACGAGGGTCGCCACCACCCGCGTGGGATTCACCGGCTGTCCGGTGTGGTCGCGGGCGGGGATCCCCCCCCGCTTCAGGACGTCGTTGAGGTGCATCCGGCGGAGCATCCGGCCCACCCCGCGCTGGGCGAGCTTGGCGAGCACGTAGCCCACGGTGAGCACCGCCGCCGCGCCGAAGAGCGCGGGGACGAAGGCGAGGAGCCCGAGGAGGCTGTCGGTGAGGCGTTCGAGGAAGTCGGTCACGGCGAGAGGAGAGGCGCTCGAGGGCGTCGAGTCAGAACGTGAAGGAGAGGAGGGTGTGACGGCCCGCACGACCGGTGGCCACGGCCGCGATGGCGAGGGGATCGACGCGGAGCCGGGAGAGCGCCCCGTACCGTCCCACATCGGCCGCCGGCTGAAGATAGCGCGTGGTGAGGAGGGTGCCGGCCACCGCCCCCCCCGTCGCGAAGCCCAACGCGAGCGAGCTCCCCGCCTCGGCCTTCCCGACGGTGAGCACCCCGATCCCGATCCCCATCAGCGCCCCAGCCCCCGCCCCGAGGGCGAGCTGCCGCCCTTCGATCGGTGTGAGGTCCCGCCGGCGCACCAGGGCGCGCTCCCCGACCACGGTCCCGAGCAGGGCCCCGCCGAGCATCGCCATCGCCGCGGTCTGGGGCTCCGGCGCCTCGTCGGCGACCGCCGTCGCCCCGGCGAGCGCGCCGATCCCGGCGGTCAACCAGAGCGACTCCACGTCGCCCACCGTCACCTGGTGGTCGGTGTTCCCCGCGTAGAGCCGCCCGAGCGCGAGCCCG
>CAIVJV010000232.1 GCA_903906325.1 uncultured Gemmatimonadota bacterium | reverse complement strand
GACGCGCATCCTCGAGCTCTATCTCAATCAGATCGCGTTCGGCTCCGGGGCCTACGGGGTGGAGGCGGCCGCCCAGCGGTATTTCGGGCGCTCGGTGCGCGAGCTCAACGTGGCGGAGGCGGCGATGCTCGCCGCCCTCCCCAAGGCCCCGTCGCGGTACAATCCGCGCCGGTTCCCCGACCGCGCCATCCAGCGTCGCAACGCGGTGCTCGAGCTGATGCGGCGGCAGGACCTCCTTTCCGACGCCGACGCCTCCGTCGCCAAGGCCTATCCCCTCCGGCTCGCGCGGGCCTCGCGCAGCTCCGGGGACGTGGCCCCGTACTTCGTCGAGTGGGTGCGCCGCGAGCTGACGCAGCGGTTCGGTCGCCGGACCTATGAGCAAGGGTTACGCGTGGTGACCACCTTGGATCTCGATCTCCAGGGGGCGGCGGAGCGTGCCTTGGAGCGGCAGCTGCGCGCGATCGAGGCTGGGACCTTCGGGCGCTTCCCGCACGCGAGTTACGAGCAGTACCTCGCGCGGGCCGCCATCGGGGACGCGGAGACCGATCGTGCCGACTCCCCCTACCTCCAGGGGGCCTTCGTCGCCTTGGATCCGCGCACCGGCGGCGTCCGGGCCTTGGTCGGTGGCCGCGACTTCGACGACTCCAAATTCGATCGCGCCACGAGCGCCCTCCGTCAGCCTGGCTCGACCTTCAAACCGATCGTCTATGCCACCGCGGTGCAGGCCGGCCGCGGCCCCGACTACCTGCTCGACGATGCCCCGATCGAGGTCCCCCAACTCGATGGCTCGATGTGGTCCCCGAAGAATTTCGACAACACCTACGAGGGGCCGATGTCGATGCGGCAGGCGCTCGCCGTCTCCCGCAATGTCCCCGCGGTCCGTCTCGCCATGGAGCTCGGCGAGGGCGCCGTGGTCGAGATGGCCCAGCGCTTCGGCCTCACCACCCCGGTCCCACCCTATCCGTCGATCGCCCTCGGGTCGGCTGACGTCTATCCGCTCGAGATGATCGCGGCGTACAGCGTCTTCGCGAACCTGGGCTGGCGGGTGCCGCCCACGCCGATACTCCGGGTGGAGACCCTCGACGGACGCCGCCTCTACGAGGCGATGCCCGAGCGCGTGCCGGTCCTCTCGCGCGAGGTGGCGGGGACGATGGTCGATCTCCTCAAGGGGGTCATCGAGGTCGGATCCGGCACGGCGGTACGCCGCGGGGGGTTCACCGCACCGACCGCGGGGAAGACGGGGACCACCAACGAGTATTCCGACGTCTGGTTCATCGGGTTCACCACGGATCTCGTCGCCGGCGTCTGGATGGGGTTCGATCAGCCCAAGCGGATCAAGGACAACGCCCAGGGCGGGCAATTGGCGGCCCCGGCGTGGACGGCCTTCATGCGCGAGGTCTACGCGCGGAAGCCCGTCCCGCGTGACTGGCCCGGCCCCCGCGCCCTCGCGGACTCCGCGCCTCCGAGCTGACCCGCTGGCGACCGCGCCCGTCCGCCCGTTAGACTTCCGGGAACCCCGGAGGCTCGAGTGACGGCAGGGTGTCTCGCCCTCAATGCGTCGTACGAACCCCTCACGATGGTCCCGCTCAAGCGGGCCCTCCGCCTCGTCATCGACGGGAAAGCCGAGATCGTCGAGGCCGATGCCGACCGCGCCGTGCGCGCCGAACGGGTCGCCGTCCCGCGACCCCTCGTCATCCGGCTCCGCAAGTTCATCCATGTGCCGCGCCGCTTCCGTCGGCAGGTGACCAACACCTTCCTCTTCGCACGCGACGGCTACAGGTGCATGTACTGTGGTCGTACGCAGTATGAACTGCGGCCGCGCGAGGCGCTCACGCGCGATCACGTGATCCCCATCTCGCGCGGGGGACTCAACGTCTGGACCAACGTCGTCACCGCCTGCTCCCCGTGTAACACGCGGAAGTCGAACCATCTCCTGCATGAGATCGGCATGCATCTCCTGCAGGAGCCCACGGAGCCCCACTTCGTGCACCTCGCCTGGGCCGTGCGGCGGCTCACGCCGACGCAGGCGCGCTACATCAAGCTGTTCTACGGCGAGGGCGTCGTGCGCGAGCTCGCGCGGAACCCCGCGCTCCGCGCCTCGTAACTCCGGCGCTCGCCGCCGAGCAGGCGGGTGGCCACCGTGCGGATCCCGCGCGAGAGCGCCGTCCCCGGATTCCGCTCCCCGCGCACCGCGGGCTGGAGTTCCCCGCGGAGCCACCGATTCACCTCGTCGAGATCGGTCACCGAGAGCGCCGCGACCTCGACCCGGGCCACGTAGTAGCGCCGCCGACCATCGGGCCCCGGTTCGATCGGCGCGCGCACGGGACGCGCCACCGTCGCATCGGCGTCCTCGAGCCGGGCGAAGGCGCCGAGCGAGAGCGGCCGACCGCCCACGAGCTGCACCACCTCGTAGCGATCGTCCGTGCCACGCGGCCGCACCAGGACCTCCCACTCCACCGCGCGCTGCAGCGCATCCACCAGCCGTGCCTCCGCCCAGAGTTCGACGCGGAAGCGGAGCCGGGCAGGGAAGCCATTGCGCACGAGTTCGCTCAGGTATCGGTCACTGAGGATCCCACGCGCCGAGACGAGGGGGCCGTCGTCGGTGAGCCGCGTCGCCGGCGGGAGCTGGATCTCGATCGATTGCGCGCGTGCGATGGAGGCACCCCCCACGAGGAGGAGCGCGACGCCGAACCCACGCACCGCCCGCCCGATCCCGCGCACCGTCAGAAGCGTCGGCCGACGCGCAGCAGGAGGTTCATCGGCTCCTTCCCCGAGGAGACCGCCTTCGCGGCGTAGAGCCCGATCGACCCGAAGTCGATGCCGAGCCCGAGCGTCGTGCGGAAGCTCGAGAGCGGGGGGAGCCCCGCGCCGTCGAACACCGCCGCGTTGGTCGCGGGGGAGAGCCAGTCCGGCGCGTCCCGATTCCATCCGCGCCCGGCATCGGCGAAGAGCACCCAGCTCGGGCGATCGTTGACCCCGATCCGCCAATCGTCGCCGGCGAACTCCCAGTCGAAGCCGATCGGCTGCCGCAGCTCCACCTGCGCGAGCGCCATCCGCTCACACAGCGCGGGGCGACCAACCCACTCGTCGGCCACGCCCCCGCAGGTGAAGACATCGGCCTCACCGGCTGGCACTCGGCGGAAGTCATACCCCTCCACCGCGCCGGGCCCGCCCATCGAGAGCCGCCGCTGCATCGGGAGCGGATCCCCGCCGATCCATCCTCCCGCCACGAGTCGCACCGAGAGCTCCGTCCCCGGCGAGAGGCGCGTGCGACGCCGGGCATCGAGGAAGGCGCGTTGGTAGCGCGTCGGGACCGGCGTCGGCGCGATGAGCGGCAGGAGCGCAGAGCCCTGCGCCGCGCCATCCTGCAGCGCGATCGTCGGCCAGGGTGGGGGCGGCGCGACCAGATCGCCACGGCCTGACTCGATCTCCCCCTGCACATACCATCCCCCGAGCCAGGGTGCCTTCACCCGCTCGCGCGTGTCGATCCTGAGCCGCAGCGACGTGAGATCCACGACCCCGGTGTGCATGAGGGGGTTCGGCCGCCAGGGCTCCCGCGCCCGGTTCAGCGTGATCGGATCGCGCGCGGCCGCGTTCGCCCACCGCTCGCTCCCGACGATCAGGTCGAGCGCAACCGCCTCGCCGATCCGGCCACCCACGGAGCCCGCCATCCCATGTCGCCCGTAGTAGTCCCGCAGATCGCGATGGGCGACGAAGGTCCCGAGCCCGTTCTCCTGATCGCTCACCTGCCACCGTTCCACCGGCGCGATCAGATCAAAGGCCTGCACGCCGAGGGTGAGCCCCGCCTCACGCCCGAGCCGCACCGCGAGGCGCGCATCGTGACCGAGCGTCCCGCGATCCCACGCCACCGGGCCCGCCGTGCGCACCACACCGAAGGCGTCGAGGTCCACGCGCCCCCAGCTCGTGACGCGCCGGAGCCGCGGCCCCACGGCGATGGGGAGCCCCTCCACGCGGTTGTAGCCGCCGGCGGAGAAGTGGAAGAGATCGGAGGAGCTCGTGGTCTGCCGTGCGCTCCGGTCGCGCAGGCGTTCCGGCCGCCAATCGCTCCACCGCCCCTCGTCCGGGATGAGGCGCCCGTCCTCGATCTCGTAGCGAAGGACCTCGGATTGCGCACGGATCTCCCCGCCGACCACCGCCCCCTCGTCCCGGGTGAGGGTCCCGCCGAGGATCAGGAGATCCCCGCGGATGACCGCCGTCGGCGCGAGGTGCACCGTGGCGTTGATGGCCACGAGCGTCCCCGTGAGCTCGCCCGCGATCTCGATCGGGCCGATCAGGACCGCCGCGTCGCCCGAGACCTGCTGGCCTCGCTCCAGGCGGTATGGACCGCTGGCCCGCGTGGTCGCGGGGGCGTTGTAGAGGTTGACCGCGCTCCAGAGCGTGCTCCCGCTGCGCACGGGGCGCTCCTGCGCGAGGAGCGCCCGAGGGGCGACGACGAGGCCGGACGAGATGAGACAGGCCGAGAGGATGACGGCGAGACGAGCGAGGGGGCGACCCACGTGCATTACGGCTCCGCGATGCCTAGCCGCTTCATGCGGCGGTAGAGGTTCGGACGGTCGGTCTGTAATCGGCGCGCCGCCTCCGCCACCACCCCACCCGCGGCGGAGAGGGCCCGCACGATCAGTACCCGCTCATACGCGTCGAGTGCCTCGCTGAGTTTCACGTCGAGCCCCTCGCGATCGGGAAGCTCGGCGGGCAGCCCCGCCCCTTCGCCGCGCGTGGCGCTCGCCGTCGTCGGCAGCACCGCACGCACCGCCGCCTCCCCCACGGGCAGCCCCGCATGCAGGATGCTCAGTCGTTCGATGATGTTCGCGAGCTCGCGGACGTTCCCCGGCCATCCATGCCGCGTGAGCGCGTCGATCGCCTCCGGCTGCCAGTCCGGGGCCGGCTGCCCGGAGCGCCGCCGCAGTTGCGTGGCGAAGTGCGCCACCAGCAGGGGGATGTCCCCCGGATGCTCGCGCAGCGGGGGCAGGTGGATCGGGATCACGTTGAGACGGAAGTAGAGATCCTCCCGGAAGCGGCCCTCGCGCACCTCGCGGACCAGGTCACGATTGGTCGCCGCGATCACCCGTACGTCCACCCGGATCGTCCGTCGCCCGCCGACCCGCTCGATCTCCCGCGCCTCGATCGCGCGCAAGAGCTTGGCCTGCGCTTCGAGCGAGAGTTCCCCGACCTCATCCAGGAGCAGTGTCCCCGTGTGCGCGAGCTCGAACTTCCCGATGCGGCGGTCGATCGCCCCGGTGAAGGCGCCCCGCTCATGCCCGAACATCTCGCTCTCCAGGAGGTCCCGTGGGATCGCCGCGCCGTTGACCCGCACGAACGGCTTGTCGCGCCGCCCACTCTGCGCATGGATCGCCGCCGCCGCGAGCTCCTTGCCGGTCCCCGACTCCCCGGTGATCAGCACCCGCGCATCGGTCGGCGCCACGCGCGCGATCTCGTCGCGCACCCGCTGCATCGCCGAGCTCGCCCCCACGAGGTCCCCGCCGAGCCCCGCCTCGAGCCGGAGGGCCGACCGCTCCCGACGCGCCTGCCGGAGCTCGAGCGCGTTCGTGAGCGCGAGGAGCAACCCCTCGGGGCTCAGCGGTTTCTCGAGGAAGGTCACCGCGCCGAGCTTCGCGGCCTGCACCGCATCGGCGAGCCCTGCCCGTCCCGACATCATGAGCACCGGGAGGTCAGGGAAGTGCGCGCGGAGCTTCTCGAGCAACTCGAGCCCATCCGTGGCACCGGGCATCATCAGGTCGAGGAGTGCGAGATCGGGCTCCACCTCGAGCGCGAGGGCGAGCCCGCTGGTCACATCGCGCGCCTCATGCACCTCATACGACTCGGCATCGAGCAATGCCCCCACCATCCGGCGGAGGTT
Source organism: uncultured Gemmatimonadota bacterium (assembly GCA_903906325.1). Lineage (GTDB taxonomy): Bacteria > Gemmatimonadota > Gemmatimonadetes > Gemmatimonadales > Gemmatimonadaceae > Pseudogemmatithrix. The sequence continues at coordinate 14,249 of CAIVJV010000232.1, read as the reverse complement.
CGGTTCGTCATCGACGAGCAGGATCGAGGGCATCGGTCAGCTCGCGCGCGGGAACCACAACCGGATCTCCATCCCCGCGCCGGGTGGGCTGCTCGCCTCCACACGCCCCCCATGCGCGAGCACCGTCTGCTTCACGATCGCGAGCCCCAGCCCGGTGCCACCGGTCTTCGCCGTCACGTACGGTTCCCAGATCCTCGGCAAGGCCTCGGCGCTCACCCCACCCCCGGTGTCATGTACCGCGAGGAGCGCCTCGCCCCCGACCTGGTGGGCGCGGACGGTGATCCGCGCCGCCGTCCCCGGGGAGCGTGTCCGCACCGCATCGATCGCGTTGAGCAGGAGATTCGTGAGTGCCCGCTGCAGTGCATCGTGGCGCCCAGGCACCAGGAGCTCCGCCTCGGTCTCGAGCTCGAGCGTGATCTCCGGAGGCACCAGCATCGGCGCCGTCGTGCGCACCAGGGCCGCGAGATCCACCGGGGCCACCGGTCCTTCGGGGAGTCGTCCGAACTGGGCGAAGTGCTTGGCCATCGCGTCCAGCCGTGCGGTCTCCACGTCGAGCACCTCGACCGCCTCCCGCTCCGGCACGCTCAATGCCGCCGACCCCCGGAGCCGTGCGATCGCGAACCGGATCGGGGTCAGCGGATTCTTGATCTCATGGGCCACCTGGCGCGCCGACTCCCGGAAGGCCGCCAGTCGCTCCGCCTCGATCGCGGCGGCGCGCCCCGCCTCGAGCCCCTGGGCCATCCGCCGCATCTCGTCGCGGAGGACCCCGAATTCGGCGGCCCCGCGTCCCTCCTCCTCGCCTGGCGCGGGCAAGGGCTCCCCGCGCGCGACGCGCGCGGTCCACCCCACGAGCTCGTCCACCGGCCGCGAGAGTTGTCGGCTCAGGTGCCCCGCGATGCGCGACGCGATCCCCGTCAGCACCACGAGGAGCACGAGCCCCACGATCACCACCGCTTGGACCGAGCGCGACGCCAGGAACGCCACCCGCCGCGCCTGCACCCGCGACTCGGCCAGCAACGCCGCATGCGCCGCGAGTGCCGAATCAGCGGCCCCCGAGCCGGGTCGGGTCCGAGCCAGCGTGATGGCCGAATCCCCGCTCGCCACCACCTGCTCCCAGGCGCCGACCCCCCCCACATAGGGGAGCAACCGAGCCGCCATCCCGCTCCACGCCGCGGTCAGCACGATCGACGGCACCAGTGCGAGGAGCGCGAGCAGGACGAAGAGCCGGGTCCGGAAGCGGGGGAATCTCACGCCCTCAAGTCTACGGAAGTCGCTGCCCCACTGCCATTTGCGCCCCGCCCGAGGTTATCTTGAGAGGGCAGGGCGCGCGGTGGGTCTCCGCCAGCGGCGTCTTCCGGCACCCACGGGTCCGGACGAGCGGCTGACGCGATCACGGTGTCGTCCTGCACGAGCCCCCATGCGAGCAGCGCCCAGTCGGGTGCGGCGTGGGGTGCGATCTCATCGGCGCACCGCGCCAGGAATCAGATGCCATCACGTTCCTCCCATCCGTCGGCGCGCCCCGTGCGCGCGGCGGTCGCCCCCATCCATCGGGGGCCCCAGGCCGAGACCGCGGGTCACCCCCACGCCCCCAACGCCGCCCTCCTCATCGACTTCGACAACGTCACGATGGGGATCCGTTCCGACCTCCAGACGGAGCTCCGGAACCTCCTCAGCAGCGCCATCATCTCGGGGAAGGTCGCCGTCCAGCGCGCGTACGCCGACTGGCGCCGCTATCCGCAGTACATCGTCCCGCTGAGCGAGTCGTCGATCGACCTCATCTTCGCGCCCGCCTACGGGTCGTCCAAGAAGAACGCGACCGATATCCGCCTCGCGGTCGACGCGATCGAACTCGTCTTCACCCGTCCGGAGATCGGGACCTACATCCTCCTCTCCGGGGACTCCGATTTCTCCTCGCTCGTGCTCAAGCTCAAGGAGTACGGCAAGTACGTGATCGGCGTCGGGATCAAGGAGAGCTCGAGCGACCTCCTCGTCCAGAACTGCGACGAGTACTACTCGTACAACGCCCTCGCCGGCCTCATGAAGGCGGGCGATGAGCAGCCCGCCAAGCAGTGGGACCCGTGGGAGCTGGTGACCGAAGCGATCGGCCGGATGCAGCGCAACGGCGACGTGATGCGCTCCGATCGCCTGAAGCAGGTGATGGTCGAGATCGATCCCTCGTTCGATGAGAAGGATCTCGGGATGTCCAAGTTCTCGCGCTTCTGTCTGGAGGCGGCGAGCAAGGGACGTCTGCAGGTCACCAAGCTGGAGAACGGGCAGCTCGAGGTCGGGCCCGCGCAGGGCGGGGCGCCAGCGCCCGTCACGACCGAGTCGAACGGCGAGCGTCCGCCGCGTGCGGAGGGCGAGCGTGAGGGCCGCGGTCGCCGAGGCCGCCGTGGCCGTGGCGGTCGTGGGCGCGGTGGGGATCGGGAGGAGCGGGGCGGTGGGGAAGGCGCCGAGTCGTCCACGGCGACCACCGTCTCCACGCCCGCTGAGGCGTCGGCGCGTCCCGCCCCGCAGGGACGTCCCCCGCGTGGTGGGGGCGCGCCGAAGGTCGATGCCTCGATCGGCGCCGAGGGGATCCGGCTCACCCGTGATGAGGCCTTCGATCTCGTCCGCCAGGCGATCAACGCCGTCGGCTCCGAGGATTCGCCCGTCGGCGCCGAGGTCGTGCGCGTCAAGGCGCGTGAGATCCTGGGGCGCGACTCCGAGTCCCTCGCCCCGCGTTTCTTCGAGCGGATCCTCAAGGATGCGCATGACGCCGGGATCGTCGACCTCCGCAAGCGTGGCGATTCGTTCGAGGTGATGATCGGGAGCGGGGTGGCGAGCATCGCCGATCAGCTCGCGGTGGCCGAGGCGGCGGCGACGCCGAAGCCTGCGGCGACGGCGCCCACCCCGCGTGGGATGGGGGTGCGCTCCGCGCCGGGTCGTGGCGGGCGGCCGGCCGCCAAGCCCGCGCTCCCGGCCAACCTCCTCGTCGGCATGGTCGATGAGCCGGTGATCGAGGCGTCCAAGGCGGAGCTGGCGGAGAAGGGGCCGGCCAAGAAGGCGGTGGCGAAGAAGTCGGCCGCCACCAAGGCCCCGGCGAAGAAGGCCGCGGCCAAGAAGGCGCCCGCCAAGAAGGCCGCGAAGAAGGCGTGATGCGGAGTCGGCGGTGAGACGGGGCGCCGCGGAGTGATCCGCGGCGCCCCGTGTATCTTTAGGGTCTCACCTTGGCCTCGGACCCTCGTGCGCGCCCTCGTCAAAGCCTCCGCCGCCCCCGGTTTCACCCTCCAAGACGTCCCCGTCCCTTCGATCCGAGCAGACGAGGTCCTGATCCGCGTCCGCGCCGCCGGCGTCTGCGGCACCGACGTCCATATCCATACCTGGGACGCCTGGGCCCAAGGCCGCTGCAAGCCCCCGTTCACGGTAGGGCATGAGTTCGCCGGCGTCGTCGAGCAGGTCGGCGCCCTCGTCACCAACGTCAAGGTCGGCGACCGCGTCACCGCCGAAGGCCATATCGTCTGCGGCACCTGCCACCTCTGCCGCACCGGCAACGCCCACGTCTGCCCCAACACCAAGATCATCGGGGTCGATCGCGACGGCTGCTTCGCCGACTACATCGCCATGCCCGCCAGCAACGTCTGGCATCTCGATGGCGACATCGGCTTCGACGTCGGCGGGATCCACGATCCCATGGGGAACGCCTTCCACACCGCCCTCCACGGGACCGAGCTCCCCGGCGCCACGGTGCTCGTCACCGGCTGCGGCCCCATCGGGATCTTCGCCGTCGGGATCGCCAAGGCCGCCGGCGCCTCGCACATCGTCGCGAGCGATGTGAATCCGAAGCGCCTCGCCCTCGCCACCCGGATGGGTGCGCAGAGCGCCGTCACCCCTGACCAGGCCGCCGAGGCGGTTCACGCCGCCACCGACGGACTCGGTGTCGATGTCGTCCTCGAGATGAGCGGCGTCCCCGCCGCCATCCATCAGGCCTTCGCCCTCGTCCGCGTCGGCGGCCGCGTCCAGATGCTCGGCATCCCCGCCAAGCCGATGGAGGTCGACTTCGCCACCGAGGTGATCTTCAAGGGGATCACGGTGTACGGGGTGGTCGGTCGCCGCATGTACGACACCTGGATCGCGATGCAGCAGTTCCTGCGCGCCGGGCAGTTCGATCCGCGCCCCGTCATCACGCATCGCTTCCCCCTCGAGCAGCACGCCGAAGCGATCGCGGCGATCCAGTCGGGTGAGGCGGGGAAGGTGATCTTCGAGATCTCGAGGGATTGATGAACCGCGCCTTCGTGAACGAGCTCCAAGCCGGTATCGACGCCCTCAAGGCCGCCGGCACTTACAAGAAGCTCAACCACCTCGACTCACCGCAGGCCGCGCGCGTCCAGATGGAAGGACGCGGCGAGGTCCTCATCCTCTCCTCCAACAACTACCTCGGTCTCTGCGATGAGCCGTCGGTGGTCCAGGCGGGGGTCGACGGCCTCCACAAGTTCGGCGCCGGCACGGGGAGCGTCCGCTTCATCTGCGGCACCTTCACCGTGCACCGTGAACTCGAGACCGCCATCGCCCGCTTCGTCGGGACCGAAGCGTCGATGAGCTTCGTCTCCGCCTGGAACGCGAACGAGGGCCTCACCGCGAGCATCGTGCAGGAAGGGGACTTCGTGATCTCCGACGCGCTCAACCATGCGTCGATCATCGATTCCATCCGGCTGGCGAAGGCGATCACCAAGTGCACCACCGCGGTCTACGCGCACAGCGACCTGGATGACCTCGTCGCCAAGCTCAAGGCCAATGCCAGCGCGCGCCGCCGCATCATCTGGACCGACGGCGTCTTCTCCATGGAAGGGAGCGTCGCCAAGCTCCCGCAGCTCCTGCAGATCGCCAAGGACCACGACGCGATCCTCGTGATGGATGACTCCCACGCCACCGGGGTCCTGGGCGAGACCGGGCGTGGCACGGCCGAGCATTTCGGGGTCCTGGGGGAGGTCGACATCATCACCTCGACGCTCGGCAAGGCCCTCGGCGGTGCCGCTGGCGGCTTCGTCGCGGGTCCCGCGGCCCTCTGCGACACGCTGACGCAGCGCTCCCGTCCGCAGCTCTTCTCCAACGCCCTCCCGCCGACGGTCGCTGCGAGTGCCCTCGCCAGTATCGAGTACATCGAGCAGCACCCGGAACGCGTCCGGACGCTCCGTGAGAACGCGCAGTGGTTCCGGCAGGCCATCACCGAGGCGGGGTTCAATCCCCTCCCTGGCGAGACCCCGATCGTCCCGATCATCATCGGTGAGACCGCCGATGCGATCCGCATGAGCGAGCGCCTGCTCGACGAGGGGATCTTCGTGACGGGGTTCGGCTTCCCCGTGGTGCCGCAGGGGACGGCGCGGCTGCGGTGTCAGATCTCCGCGGCGCACACGCGGGAGGATCTCGCCTTCGCGGTGGAGGCGATCCGGCGCGTCGGCCTGCAGACCGGGGTGATCCGCTAGCCGGTGAGGGCGGGGGCATGCTGACGCCCCCGCCCCGTCACCCTGATTCGGTCGTGGCGAGCGCCGAGATCCGCACCGCGCACACCTTGAACTCCGGGATCCCTGAGGGCCCGTCGAGCGCCGGATTGGTGAGCAGGTTCGCCGCCGCCTCCCGGTAGTGCATCGGCAGGAAGACCTGCCCCTGCGCCACCCGCTCGGAGCACCGCACATGCACCCGGATCCGGTTGCGGCGGGACGCCACCTCGACCTCGTCACCCTCAGAGACCCCGAGGCGCAGCGCATCCGCCGGGTTGAGCTCCAAGGTCGGGGTGCTCTCGCGCGCGTCGAGCGCCGTGCTCCGCCGCGTCATCGTCCCCGTATGCCAGTGGTACATCTGCCGGCCCGTATTCAGGAAGAACGGATACGCGGCGTCCGGGAGCTCCGAGGGCGGCAGGTAACTCACCGGATGGAACCGCGCTCGGCCATCCGTGGTGGGGAAATGGTCCTCGAAGAGGAACGCCGTCCCTTCGTGCTGCGCATCAGGCACCGGGTACTGGAGCCCCCCCACCCGATCGGCCAACCGCGCATGGCTCACCCCTCGCCAGCTCGGCGTCACCCGCGCGATCTCGTCGAAGACCTCAGACGCCGTGGTGTACGGCGTCGGCACCCCGATCCGCCGTGAGAGCTCGAGGACGATGTCGAGGTCGGCCCGCGCCTCCCCGGGGGGCTCCACTGCCTTCCGCGAGAGCTGGATCCGGCGCTCCGTATTCACGAAGGTCCCGTCCTTCTCGGCGAAGCTCGACCCCGGGAGCACCACATCGGCACACCGCGCCGACTCGGTGAGGAAGAGATCCTGCACCGCCAGGAACTCGAGCCCCACGAACCACGCCTCGGCATGCGCGACGTCCGGATCGGAGATGATCGGGTTCTCCCCCATGATGTAGAGCCCGCGCACCGGGGAATCGTGCCCGACGATCTCCGTGACCTTCCGCCCGACCGTGGGGTCGAGCCGCTCCACCGGGACGCCCCACGCCGCGGCCATCTCCGCTCGCACCGCCGGGTCGTCCACCCGCCGGTAATCGGTGAAGGCGAAGGGGATCGCCCCCATATCGCTCGACCCCTGCACATTGTTCTGCCCGCGGATCGGGATCATCGGCGCCCCCCACCGCCCGATCATCCCGCAGGCGAGCATCAGGTTGAGGAGCGAGGTGACGATGTCGGTCCCTGTATGGTGCTGCGTGAGCCCCATCGCCCAAAGGGTCGCCGAGCGAGGGCCGCGCGCATAGAGCTCGGCGGCGCGCCGGATCGTGTCGGCGGGGATCCCCGTGATCTGCGCCGCGAGCTCCGGGGTGTAGGGGCGGACCGCGTCGCGCACCGCATCGAAGTCCTGCGTGCGGGCGGCGATGAAGTCTTTGTTCTCGAGGCCCTCGGCGAGCACATGGTGCAACATCGCGTTGAGGAGGGCCACGTCGGTCCCCGGGACCATCTGCAGGTGGATCTCGGCGCGGGCCGCGAGCTCGATCCGCCGCGGGTCGGCGACGATGAGGCGGGCGCCGCGCTTGAGGGCCCGCTTGATCGCGGCTCCGAACACCGGGTGGCTCTCGGTGGTGTTCGCCCCCAGGACGAAGATCACCTCGGACTCATGCTCCACCTCGCGCATCGACCCTGAGGCCGCGCTCGTGGCGAGGGCGCGCTGCATCGCGCTCACCGAGGAGGCGTGGCAAAGCCGGGTGCAGTGGTCGACGTTGTTGGTGCCGAGTCCGGCGCGGAAGAGCTTTTGGAGGACGTAGTTCTCCTCGTTCGCGCACTTGGCCGATTGGAAGACGGCAAGGGATCCGCTCCCGTGGGTGTCACGGAGGCGGAGGAGTTGGTGTGCGGTGAGGTCGAGGGCGTCGTCCCAGGTCGCTTCGCGGAAGGGGGCGAACCAGTCGGGGGGTGTGGCGATCCGGTCGCGCGGGTCGCCGAGGGCGGCGTCGGCGCCGGCGTCGGTGCGCCGGAGCGGATTCGTGCGCGGGCGGTGGTCCTTCGCGGCCCGTCCTTCGGTCTCGACCGAGCTCCAGGGTCCCCCGCGGCGCCCCCAACTCGGGTCGATCGCCGCGTCGGCGTTCGGATCGAAGTGCCATTGGCCGGTCACATCGCGCGTCCATCCGCGGCGGATCAGCGGACGGGTGAGTCGGTCGCGGTGGAGCACGAAGTCGGTCCCGAAGCGCCCTTTGACGCAGGTGGAGCCTTGGTTCGGTGTCGCCTCCTCGATCCAGGGCGAGGTCACGCGCGTCACCTGATTGTCGTGCACCTCGAGATCGAGCTGGCACCCCACCGCGCAGTAGGGACAGACCGAGCGGACCTTGGTCGCCGGCGCTTCGAGGGTCCCGGCTTTGAGCTTCGCGAGCGGGAGGATGTCGTGGATCGCTCCGGTCGGGCAGACGCGCACGCACTCCCCGCACCAGGTGCAGCCGGCGTGTTCCGGGTTCCCGTCCGCCCCGACGATGATCGCCGCATGCTCCCCGCGCTCCGCGACCTCCAGTACCCCGACGACTTGGATCTCCTCGCAGGCCCGCACGCACCGGGTGCAGAGGATGCAGGTCGACATGTCGTGCGTGATGATCGGATCGGTCGGGCGTTCGTCCCCGGTGCGGAGCGGGAGCTCGCCGGAGCGCGTGCGCGGCACCTCGTAGCGGTGCACCAGTTGCTCGAACTCGTTCCGGCCGTGGTCGGCCGGGATCTCCTCGACGGGGTAGCGCTCCAGCAGCATCGCCAGGACCGCCTGCCGGTTCTTCACCGCCGCCTGGGACTCGGTGGTGACGACCATACCATCGGTGGCGGGCGTCGCGCAGGCCGGGAGCAGTTTGTTCGTCCCCTCGATCGAGACCAGACAGATGCGGCAGTTCCCCGCGGTGGGGAGCTTCGGATACCAGCAGAGCGTCGGGATCTCGACCCCGAGCGCGCGAGCGGCGTCGAGGATCGTCGCGCCCTCGGGCGCGGTGCACGACCGACCATCAATCGTGAGGTGGGTCATCAGCAGGGGTGTGTCATGTCCGGGGTCTCGCAATGATCGCGCGCCTGCTCGTGGGGCGCAACCGCATCTCGCGCGCGGTCATCGTGCCTCGCGCGCCGCGCGACACCGTCTCGCGTCCAGAGTGACGCCGTGACCGGCCGGTCGTCACTTGTACGGAATCTCTTGACAGATTCCGAAGAATGTCGTATTCAAGAGGTACCGCGGGACGCTCGCGTTTCGTGGAACCCACCGATTCACCGGGGAATCGGCCGGGAACTGATCACTCCTTCAAGGAGCGAACAATGGCTGCGAAGAAGAAGAAGGTTGCCAAGAAGGCGACCAAGAAGAAGGCCGCGAAGAAGAAGTAAGCGGTCCGCTTCATGAACAAAGGGATCGGCGAAAGCCGATCCCTTTGTGTTTCTGGTCCCAAGTGTGTTGTGTGGTCCGCGGCGCATCGCCGCGCGCCGACCACCCGCGTGGTCAGGTCGCGTGGTCAGGCCGCGTGCGGCGTCTTGGCCTTCGACGTCGGCTCGTCCGGGACCGGGCCCCAGACGTATTCCGCGACCCGCGGTGTGGGTTCCGCCCGCGACCCGCTGGAGATCACGATCCCGATCGGCTCGCTGAAGTACTCCGCCACGAGGGTCTCGAGCGGGTCCTCGAGCAGGGCGGGGGTCGCGGTCTGGATCATGGTGGGCTCCTGGGTGCGCTCTCCGAGGGCGATGTTGCCCCTTTTCTATATAGAAAGAACTACGCACGGGGCATGCCAGTCACCTGGTGGTGTTAAGTCTCTGTAAAACAACGATATACGGCCCGTTGAGAGCCCTCAAAAAAGGGGTGTGTCGCAAAGCGACACACCCCAAGACCACAACAAACGTGGCGAAGTGGTACGCCGCCGCCCCTACGCCACCAACTTCTTCGCCATGAAGGTCCTCGACGCACCCGGCTCCGGTACCAGCGTGATCGTCCACCCGTCGTAGCGGGAGCGGAGCTCCTCTTCGCTCAAGACCGCCTGGCCTGCGACGAGCGTCTCGATCAGGTGGACCCCACCATCGGTCGTCGCCTCCTGCAGTAGGCGGAACACCCGCTCTCGCTCCACGGGCGAGAGTCCGGCGAACGCTGCCGGCGTGCAGATCACCGCGCCCAGCGGGCCATCGGGGGTGAAGGAGATCAGATCCGCCGCGAAGCCGCGCAGGCGCTCTGTGAGTCCCGCCTCCGACGCGGCGCGCAGCACCTGGTTCACGATCGCCACCTCGGGCTCGATCGCCGTCACCTCGCACCCATTCGCGGCGAGGTAGAGCGCTGACTCCGTCACGCGCGCCCCCGCGACTACCACCGAGGACGACACCGCGGCCCCTGTGGGGATCGCTTCCCGGAGCGGGGTGTTGGAGCGTAGGCCCCACCGCTCCGGCTTCTTGAGCTCGTTCGCGTTCTTCTCCCGCCGTCGGCGCCAGGTCTCATAGCTCGGCAGCCGGAGTCGCTTCGCGATGATCCGGTCGACCTCGTCCGCCAACATCACCTCGCGGATGCCGAGCTGCGGGGCCTCTTCCAACGCCTTCGCCGCCTCCTGGGCGATCGAATACATGAAGGTCGTGGACACCGAATTCTTGTAATCCTCGACCTCGCGCTCGACGTACTGCTGGTACTCTTGTCGGAGGGAGCGCGGGGAGAGTCGCGGCATCGAGGGGGCGCGGGGTGGGTGTTGCGTTGCAAGCTAGGGCTTTTCGGTGGGGCGACAAGACCCGAGTATTCGATCGATGCCTGAACTCCCCGAGGTCGCCGACGCCGTCCGCCGCATCCGCCCCCGCATCCGCGGGCGCCGGATCCTCGCCGTCGCGCCCCTCCACGCGAACACGCGGCGCGCGCTCTCACCCGCGGTGCGCCGGCGCCTCGCGGGCCGAGTGATCACCGACGTCGTCCGACGCGGGAAGTACCAGCGCCTGATCCTCGACGACGGCACCGAGCTCGTCGCCCACTTCCGGCTCGATGGCGACTGGGTGGTGCAGGGGCGTGCCGCCCCGCTCCCGCCGCACGCGCGGCTCCTCGTTCGCCTCGATCGCGATCGGTCGCTGATCCTCACCGACCCGCGTGCCCTGGCCACCATCACCGGTGGCCTGCCCCCGGCCATGGGCCCTGAGGCCGACGACCCCGCGCTCTCCGCCGCCGCCCTCCACGCCCGCCTCGCGGGCTCCAGGTCCCCCATCAAACTCGCCCTGATGGATCAGCGCCGGATCGCCGGTCTGGGCAACATCTACGCCGCCGAGGCGTTGTGGCGGGCGCGGATCGACCCTCGCACCCCGGCGATGCGTCTCACGCGGCGCGACGCGACCCGCCTCCTCCGCGCAATCCGCGCGGCTCTGCGCGACGGGGAGCGCCGCGCCGGCCGCTACCGCACCGGCACCCGCACCGCGCCCTTCAAGGTCTACGACCGCGCGGGGCGGGCCTGCACGCGCTGCGGCACCGCGATCGCCGCCCTCAGGCAGGGTGGCCGTACCACGTATTGGTGTCCGGGGTGCCAGGCGGCCTAGTCGCCCGCCTCGATCAACGCGCCTTTCAGATACCCCGTCTCGGGGATCGTCAGCACCTCCGGATGATCCGACGGCTGCCCGGTGATCCCTCGCAGGATCATCCGCCGCCCCGCATCCTTCGCCGCCTCCTCGAGCATCCCGAGGAACTCAGGCGTCCGCACATGGTAGCTACAGCTCGCCGTGTAGAGCTGTCCGCCGGGTGCGAGGAGCCGCATGCAGCGCAGGTTGAGGTCTTTATAGCCGCGGAGCGCCCCCGCGATCGATGCTCGGTTCTTCGCGAAGGCCGGCGGATCGAGCACGATGGTCTCGAACCGATCCCCGCGCTGCTCCGCCTCGCGGACGTAGTCGAACACATCCGCGACCACCATGCGGATGTTCGTTCGCCCATTCAGCGCCGCGTTCTCCGCCGCCCGCTCGAGCGCCGGCGCCGAACTGTCCACCGCGGTCACGGCATCGGCCCGCGCGGCCAGGTGGAGCGCGAAGCTCCCATGGTAGCTGAAGAGATCGAGGGCGCGTCCACGCGCCACGCCCGCCACCAGCCGCCGCGCCTCACGCTGATCGAGGAAGGCCCCGGTCTTCTGCCCGGTGTGTGGCGCCGCGAGGTAGCGCACGCCATGCTCGCGGACCTCGATCGTCTCGGGCACCGTCCCCGAGAGCGGCTCCACCCCCCGGGTGAGCCCCTCGCGCGTCCGCACGCTCGCGTCGTTCCGCGCGAGGATCCCCTCGATCCCGTGGATCCCGCGCAGCGCCTCCACGATGGCCGCCCGATGCGCTTCGACGCCGGCGGAGAGCAACTGCACCACCAGCCACCGGTCGAAGCGATCGACCACGAGCGAGGGCAGGGCATCCCCTTCGCCGTGGACGAGTCGGCAGGCGGTCGTCTCTGCGTCGAGGATCCCCGCCCGCCGCGCGATCGCGGTGCCGATCCGTGCCGTCCACCATGCCGCGTCGAGGGGCACACCGGTCTGGCGCGCCACGAAGCGAAGGGCGATCTCCGAGGTCGGGCTCCAGAGCGCCGTGCCAAGCGCGCGCCCCTGCGGGTCGCGCACGTCGACCGCCCCAGCGGGCGCCGCCCCGCCATCCGGCCGCGCGACCACATCCGAGGCGAAGATCCATGGGTGCCCCTGCTGCCAGCGGCGGGCTCCGCGGGACGAGATCACGGCGTGAGGGCGAGACATCCACAGGAATGTAGTAGCTTTGAGCGGTGCCGAATCCCGCTCGCTCCGTCCGCGCCATCCGTGGCGCCATCACCGTCCCCGCGGACGAGCCAGGCCAGATCCGCACCGCCGTCTTCGAGCTCCTCACGGCGATCATGGACGAGAACGACGTCGCGCCCGCCGACATCATCTCCGCGCTCTTCACCTCCACGCCAGACCTCACGAGCGAGTTCCCCGCGCACGCCGCTCGGATGTTCGGGTGGACCGACATCCCCCTGATCTGTGCGCAGGAACTCCCCGTGCAGGGCGCGCTCCCTCGGTGCCTGCGGGTGATGCTGCATGTGGAGACCTCGCGGCAGCGGAGCGAGATCACGCATCAATATCTGCGCGACTCCGTCCTGCTCCGCGCGGACCTCCGCGCGGACTGACCCGCCTACGGGAGCGTGTCGGCGCGGGCGAGCGAGTCGAGCCGGGCCAGGGAGTCTTGGCGCGCCACCTCCCGCACATACTGGATCGCCGCGAGGTGTTCCTCGTAGGTCGTGCGGAACTCGTGATGCCCATCCGGATGGGCCACGAAGTACCGGTAGGGCACCTTCGCCGGGAAGAGCGCGGCCTCGAGGCTCGCCTTCCCTGGTGCCGCGATCGGGCCCGGCGGGAGTCCGGGATACTTGTAGGTGTTGTAGGGCGAGTCGATCGTGAGATGCCGATAGAGCACGCGCCCCGGCCGCACCTTCATCGCGTACTGCACCGTCGGGTCGGCCTGGAGCGCCATCTTGATCCGCAGTCGGTTGTGATAGACCCCGGAGACCGTGGGGCGCTCGCTCCCGCGACGGACCTCCTTCTCGACGATCGACGCCAAGGTCACCACCTGATGGCGGGTCATCTGGAGCTCGGCGAGCCGGGCCTCCCACGCCGGATCCCATCGCTGCTCGAAGCGCGCAACCATCTGCTCCACCACATAGCGCGCCGTCACCTGCGACGGGAAATCATAGGTCTCGGGGAAGAGATACCCCTCCACCGTGGCCGTCCCCTTCGGGACGCCGAGGCGCGCTAGGAGCGCGGGATCGCGCACCGCGACCTCGAGTGAATCGAGCGGGAGCGTCAACGTCTCGGCGATCATCGGCAACGACTCCCACAGAGGGAGTCCTTCGGGGATGGTCACGCGATTGATGATCCCCTCCCCGGTCTGCAACGCGTGCAGGATCCCCTCCCAGCTCGCGCCACGCCGGATCACATAGGTGCCAGAGCGCGTCGAGCGATCGCGTCCGCGCCGAGCGGCATAGGCGCCGAAGAGGCGGGGGAACCGCACCACCCCGTGGGCGTGCAGGGAATCCGCCGCCTCCCGGAAGGTCGAGCCCGGGCGGATCGTGAGCTCCACCGTCGTATCATCCATCGTGGCGCATCCCGACATCGCCAGGGCGAGCGTCGTACGGGTGAGCCAGCGGCGGGTACGGCGCGCGCGGTCAGGCATCAGGGTCCTCCGGTCGGGTCGTCCGCTGCTCGAAGAGGCGCAGCGCATGCTGCAGGAGGATCGTCGCGGCGAGCGCGTCCACATCCCCTTTCCTCCCACGTGTCGTCCCCTCCATCGCCTGGATCGCGCGATGGGCGGCCGCGGTGGTGAAGCGCTCATCCACCAATTCCACCGGATGGCCGGTGCGCGTGGTGAGCTCGTGCGCCATGCGCCGGGCCTCCGCGGCCCGGGGGAGATCCTCCCCGTGTTGATCGAGAGGGAGTCCCACCACGAAGCCCTCGGCGCCGAGCTCCGCCGCGCGCGCGAGCAACGCCATCAGCGGGGGACGCTTCCCCGCACGCCGCGGCAGATGGCCCGCTGGCGAGGCGATCATCCCCGCGCCATCGCTCGTCGCGAGCCCGATCCGCTTGTCCCCGAGGTCGATCGCGAGCCACCGGCGACGCCAATCACGCGCCGCCGGTGTGCCCCCGGTCGCCCCTGCCGCCACGCTCACTGGCCCTCCGCCATACGCTGGAAGAACTCGTCGTTGCTCGCCGTCTGCGAGAGCCGCCGGATGATGAACTGCGTCGCATCCTCCGGCGCCATGCTCCCCACGAAGTGGCGGAGGAGGAAGATCCGGTTCCGCTCCGTATCGGTGAGCAGCAACTCCTCCTTGCGCGT